>JACDHQ010000136.1 GCA_013820975.1 Gemmatimonadaceae bacterium | reverse complement strand
GTCATCCGACGGCCTCCTCGCGCAGCGTCGTCGCGATCGGCAGCGATGCCGCCCGCCACGCGGGGTAGACCCCCGCCAGCACGCCAGCGCCGGCCAGCAGCCCGAGCGCCGTCCACGCCGCGCGCGGCTGGAAGAGGAAGAAGTCGATCGCCGCCGGCAGCCCCGGAAAGTCCGCGAGGATGCCATTGAGGAACCGCGCGGTGACGAGTCCGAGGACAAGCCCGCCCGCCGTGCCGGCCAGCATGATCCCGACGCCCTCGAGCACGATCTGGAGCACCACCCGCTGCCGCGACACGCCGATCGCGCGCAATACCGCAATCTCGCCGATCCGCTCGTTGACGCTCACCGTCACCAGCGTCGTCACCAGGAGGAAGCCCACGACGAGGCTCGTCGCCCCGAGGATGAACGCGAGCTGTCGGAAGTAGCTCAGTCGCTCGTCGGTCTGCTTCAGCACCTCCTCGATCGACCGCGACGACACGCGCGGCGCGGACTGCTCGATCCACGCCGCCACCGCATCGGCATCGACGCCGTCGCCCACCCGGACGACGAGCAGCGACGCCTGGTCGGGCCGGTCGCTCATCTCCTGGAGCGTGCCGATCGGCAGGGCGGCGGCAAGCTGCGTCGCAGCGAGGAAGAGAAAGCGTGCCTCCCCGGTGATCACCAGCCGCCGCTCGCCGACGAGCGACCGCAGCTGCGCATCGTATGCCGCAGCCGCCGTGATGGTGTCCCCGATCCCGGCGCCGAGCGCACGAAGGAGCAGGCGATTCACCACGACCTCGCCGGCTCGCTGCGGGTCCGTCCCCGCCTCCAGCTCATACTCCCCCTGCCACTCCGCATCGACGCCGAGCGCCGTCCCTGTGATCGTCGTGTCGCCGCGCGGCATGAAGAGCTGCCCCCCCAGCACCGGGCTCGCCGCGGCGACGTCCGGGTTGGCGCGGATTCGCATGACGAGCTCCGTCGCGCCGGCAAGCGTCGCCTCGGTGTCGAAGGGGAGCGTGCCGCGCGGCGTCACGCGGATCTGGTAGCCGCGGGAGAGCAGCATCGAGCGAAAGGACTCGCGCATCCCCGTGGCGAGCATCACCATGTCGAGCAGCATCGCGGCCGACACGGCGACGCCAAGGATCGCAAGCAGGGTGCGCGTGCGGTGGCGAAAGAGGGCCGCGACGGCGAGGGCGAACGTCACGGCTGCCTACCGGCCGAAGAGCGTGAGCGGGCGGACGGAGACGAGGCGAACCGCGGCCGCCGCCCCGGCGCCAATGCCGAGCACCAGCGACAGCACCACGGCAAGCGTCACGACCTCGGTCGTCACGAAGGAAAAGACGAGTGGCGTGCGGTACACGCCCTGGTAGTAGCGGTTGACGATCGCCGACGACACGAACCCGAGCAGCACGCCGAGGGCGCTCCCAAGGAGGGCGATGAGCGAGGCCTCCAGCACCACCGAGCGGATGATCGTGCCGCGGGAGATCCCCAGCAGGCGGAGCGCCGCCACGTCCCGGCGCCGCTCGTCGACCTTCAGCAGCATGATGCAGAGCAGGAAGATCGCACTCGCCACGATGGTGATGACGCCGATGGCCCGGTGAAACCTGCTCACGACGCGGAAGGTCTGCGACGTCTCGACGGCGACGCTCTGCGACGGATGGGCCCGGAACCCGAACGCAGCGGCGTTGATCGCGTCTGCTGCGGTGGCGATGCTCGCGGTGTCCTGCGTGGCGACGGCGAAGCGATCGACCCGCTCGGCGCTGCCCGATAGGGCCTGCAACTGGTCGAGATGCATGCGGATGCGATACTCGGCGCGTGCGATTTCGGAGGGATCGGCGCGCCGGCGGGCAACAGCCGCGACGATGACGGTATCACCCGGCTCGCCCGGAACTGGTGCGAGCACAACGCGCGACCCGAGACGGAGGCCGAGGTCGTCGCGGAGGCGCTCGTCGATGACGATGGTGCGGAAGTCCTGCGCCCCGGCCGGGCGGCCGGGGAGGCACGCGAGGAGCACGGCGACGCTCACCAGGAGCCATCGCCGTGCGCTGCTGCAGCAGGTCAGGCGCGTTGCGGGTTCCTTGCCCAGCTGGCGAGATCCTTCGCGGTGTCTCGCGTCTCGGGGAGCGTGTACGCGTCGGTTGCGAAGGAGCCGATCCCCTTGCGGATCAACCAGGCAGCCAGCGCGAGCTCGATCACCCCGGTCGCCAGGGCGCCGACCCACATGTTGCCGTTCGCGAGGTCGCCGATGAGCGTGGCGAGGAAGAGCGTGAACGACACCAGCATGACGACGCCGGCCCCGAAGGCGAGCGCCATCCATAGCAGGCCGCGGGACGCTTCCTTGATGCTCTCCTTGGTCTCGAGCTTGGCAAGGCGTACTTCGTCACCGAGCAGGCGCTTGCTGTCGTCGGCAAGGCTGCGGACGAGCGACGGGATGGCGGCGTCTGGATCGATGGGCATGCGCTGGGCTGGTGCGGTCACGGCGTCCTCCGGGAACGGGCGTCTTTGCGTCGCCCCGGCGCAAGAGGCGTTCCCGGCGACCGGATCGGCATGGACAGCCTCTCGACGAGCACTTCCGTAGCGAGCGACGTGCCGATCACCTGGTGCGCAGCGCCGATCGCCACCGTGATCGGCCCTTCGAACGGGGCTCGGTCGATGAGGGTCAACTGCACCCCGGGCACGATGCCGAGCTCGGCCAGGTAGCGCAGGCGCTCGCCATTCTCGTCACTGACCCGGCGGACCAGCGCCTCGTCCCCAACCTGGAGATCGGCAATCGACGAGAAGCGGCGTTCGTCCACCGTCCCTTCGCGCGTCGGAATCGGGGCGCCGTGGGGATCGTGCTCCGGCTCGCCGATGGCCGCTGCCATCCGGTCCACCAGTTCGTCGGAGCACGCGTGCTCGAGCCGCTCCGCCTCGTCATGCACGAGGTCCCAGGGGTAGCCGAGTGCCTGCGTGAGGTACGTCTCGATCACCCGGTGGCGTCGGATGGTGCGCAGCGCAGCGCGGCGCCCCGCGTCGGTCAGCCGCGCGCCCTTGTAGCGCTCGTGGGCGATGAGCTCCTGGTCGGCGAGCCGGCGCACCATTCCGCTCACTGAGGCCGGCGCGATGTGCAGCCGCGCCGCGAGCTCGTTCGTGCCGGCAGCGGCCCCCGACTGCTCGAGCTCGTAGATCGCCTTGAGGTAGTCCTCGACCGGCGCGCTGAGTTCGGGCGGTTGGTCGCGGGGCGTCATGCCGGCGGCGGGACGATGGGGACGCCGCCGAGATAGTCCCGGTCGTCGCGGATCTCCTCGGACTCTCGGAGGTCGAGGTTGCTCACGTTCCCGGCGGCGAACCCGTCGGCGACATGCATCAGCACGAGTGACGCGCCGGCGGGTCCTGCAAGCTGGCGCACGTGGCCGAGGATGGCCGCGTCGTAGGCGGTGTGCTCCAGGGGCACGAGGATGCGTGTGTACATCGTCACCTCACGAGAGCCACTCGCGCGCCGTCTGCACCACCAGCCAGACGTTGAGCGAGGCGATGACCACCGCGACCAGGTACGCGAGCACCTCGAGCCACAGCGGGTTCACGAAGACGCCCATCGTCCACGGTCCTGCGTAAAGGAGGCGAGCTGGAACACCGTGAAGGAGAGCTGCAGGCTGAGGATCACCTGGCTGAAGACGAGCAGCTGCGCTGTCCCGCGTTCGCCATACAAGATAGCCGTGATTGCAGCGGGGACAATCGCAATCGAGCGGGTGATGCGGCGGCGCACCCACGGCCGAACCGCAGGTTCAGCAGCGCGAGCGCGAAGGCGGGGCTCGCACCGGCACCAGCCATTGAGAACCTGATGGTTCGATCGCTGTCAGGCACCCACCCGCCACCGAGAACCCGAGCCGTTAGGGATCCCCCTCCAGCCGGTGCAGGAAGTCCCGCAGAGCGCGCTCGGTCAGCCCCCACACGGTGTGGTCCCCGTGCCTGAAGGTCGGCACCTCCGCCTCCTCGGCCTCGCGCACGATCACCGTGCCGAGTCCCCATGACGCCCGCTCCCGAATCGCCGCCAGCGGAATCCAGAACGCGGCGGCCACCTCGCGATTCGCGGTGAGCTTGACATCGCGCCCGACGACCGCGACAAAGGGGCGGATGATGATGGGAGGAAGCCGCGGCGTCCGCGGGGAGAGGTCGTCGAGTGCACCGATGAGCGTCCCCTCGCGTGCGATGTCGATCCCCGTTTCCTCGAGCGTCTCGCGAATCGCCGTCGCGGCAAGGTCGCAATCGTCCGGATCCAGGCGTCCGCCGGGGCACGCGATGTGGCCACTCCACGGATCCCCCTCGACATCGGCGCGCTTGATCATCAGCAGCTCGGGGCCCGCATCCGCCGGGCGCACGACGAGCGCGATGGCAGCGAATCGCGCGCCCTCGTACGACGCCGCTGCACGCCCCGGCCGCTCGCGCAGCGACCGGGTGACGCGGACGATGTCCGGATGGGCGAGGAGGCTGTGCATCGAAAACAGCTATCCGCGATCGGCTATCGGCTATCAGCTAAGTGGGACTACTCCACGTCCCCAATCTCGTTCGCCCAGTCCCGGAAGCCGCCGGACATGGAGGAGACATTCGCGTATCCCATCTGTTGCATCGTCACCGCGGCGAGCGCGCTTCGATTGCCGCCAGCGCAGTAGATGACGACGTTCGCGTCTCGCGGGATGGCAGATTCGACCTTTCCCTCGAGGGTGCCGCGCGAGATGTGCATCGCACCGGGCACCTTGCCGAGGTTGACCTCGTTCTGGTCGCGGACATCGAGGAGCGTGAATGCCTCGCCGCGCTCCTGCATGGCCTTGACTTCCCTTGGGCTCACTTCGCGGATGCGCGACTTCGCTTCGGCGTACAGGTCGGTGCCGGATTTCATTGGATGCTTCCTCGGATGACTATGTGCGATCTCGGGATGGGTGGTGCGCAGCTCGCACGTGTCGGCATCGAGTGTTGCCACCTGCCCGATCGGGAGGGTCCACTGGTCGTCAATGTGCCCGATCGGAGCGCCAGCGATGCAGGGGATGCCGAGCATCGCCGCTACCTCGCGGAAGTTATCCTCGACCGTGCGCCCCGCGTCACTCCCCTGGTCTGGCATCTCGGTGAACGCCCCCAGCACGAGCCCCGCGCACTTGCGAAGCCCGCCGCTGAGCAGCAGTTGCTGGAACATCCGGTCGATCCGGTACACCGGCTCGTTGACGTCCTCGAGGAAGAGGATCGCCCCGTCGAGATCCACGGCATACGGTGTCCCGCAGAGCGAGGCGACCAGCGCCAGGTTGCCGCCGGCAAGCCGTCCTGTTGCCGTGCCGCCATGCAGCGTTCGCGCACCGTCTGCCTTCCCGCATGACTCGCCACCTTCGATGACCGCAGCCTTGAGCGAGCGCATCCCGAAGGCGGAGAGCGGCGCACGTGCCATCGGGCCGTGATAGCTCACGAGTCCGCACCGCGCGGATACCGCCGCATGGATCGCCGTCACGTCGCTATAGCCGATGAGCGGCTTGGGGTGCCGGCGAAGCATGTCGTAATCGATGCCGTCGAGGAGACGCATCACGCCGTAGCCTCCACGCAGGCACCAGATGCCGTCGATCGCGTCGTGCGCGATGGCGGCGTTCAGGTCGTGCAGCCGCTGTGCATCGTCGCCCGAGAAGTACGTGTGCCGTCCGGCAGCATGGTCGCCGATCAGCGGCTCCCAGCCGAGTGCGCGCGACTGCTCGACTGCGCGATCGAGGTCGTCGTCGCCCGCGAGTGGTCCGGCCGGCGCGATGAGTGCGACCCGTGCTCCGGCAGCAAGCCGTGGCGGAAGGTGAAGCGATGAGGCTGTCACGCGTCTCGTGCCATCAATTCGATGTTAATCAGGGTCATCAGCAGTACAGGTCAGGTTGCTACAAGACTACTTGATCCCCTGCCATGATGGCATCGGCTGTGCGCTACCAAGCGTCGTCCCGCCGGTGCGTCTGGCAACCAGGCTCAGCGTACGCGGCGATGGATCAGGTGACAATCTGTTGGAGGAATCGCACCATGGCGAATGACAACGACAGGGATCGCAACTCGAATCGCAGCGGCAGCGGCAGCGGCTCGCTCGACGACGACCGCGGCATGAAGGCGGGCTCGAGCTCCGGGTCGGACCAGTCGGGCAGCCGGCGCGATGCGGGCTCGGGCTCTGAGAGCCTGGATCCCAAGCGCGACGCCAGCTCGGGGTCGGATCGTGCGGGCAGCCAGCGTGACGACAGCTCGTCGCGGCAGGCCTCGCCGGGCGGTTCGCAGGGTGGTTCGCAGGGTGGTTCGCAGGGTGGTTCGCAGGGTGGTTCGCAGGGTGGTTCGCAGGGTGGTTCGCAGGGCGGTTC
>JACDHQ010000135.1 GCA_013820975.1 Gemmatimonadaceae bacterium | reverse complement strand
CGGGCTTGAAGTTGCCCCTCCTGGGCTCGAACCAGGACTCTCCTGATCCAGAGTCAGGCGTGTTGCCAGTTACACCAAGGGGCAATGCTGTTGCGCTGTCGCCAGCGCACGGGTACAACACACATAACGTAACCGGGCGCACCATTCGCGTGCAACCCCGACACCCTCTCATCAGCCTCTCCGCGTGACCTCGACAGTGCATCCGATCGCCGCCGCTAACATCAAACGACGACGCCGCTTAGCGGGGCTGGCCGCCCTCGCGTGCATGTCACTCGTGCTGCCGTCGTGCCGCATGGCTGGCGCCACGCTGCACGGTGGGTCGCCGGCCTCGGTTCACGAGGCTCGCCGGATGTTCGACGCCCTCGCGGCGCGCTACACCACCCCGCTCCGGCACGACGACTACGAACAGGCGCGTTCGAAGATCGCACACAACGCCTTCGTGCCCTCAAACGCCTGGCAGGATACCGCCATCTGGTCGGCCCGCCCTTCGGCATCGGTGCGGCAGGTTCATGCGTTCGGCACCCTCACGCCCGGCGGATACCGCTTCTCGAGTGTTCCCAGCGTGCCGGGTCTCCGTGGGATCGGCGACTCCCGCCATGGCGTGACGCTCATCCGGATTGCCGACGGGTTGTACCGCTGGGAGACACTCGCCGACTACCGCCTCGGCGGCGTCGCGCCTGAGCGGGCGGCAGGCGTGTTCCCGGCGATGATCATCGCCGCCGAAGGGCGCTCCGAGCAGAGCATCCGCGGCGACTACCTCGGCGCCTTTCCTCGCACGTCGGCGGCGCTCCGGCGGTACGCGAACATGGACACCATCCGCCCCACGCGCCTGCCTGACGGCAGCACGAGCGTCCGGGTGGTGATCACGCTGCATGCGTCGCGCCTCTCCG
Organism: Gemmatimonadaceae bacterium; assembly: GCA_013820975.1. Classification (GTDB taxonomy): domain Bacteria; phylum Gemmatimonadota; class Gemmatimonadetes; order Gemmatimonadales; family Gemmatimonadaceae; genus JACDHQ01. The sequence goes on along the minus strand of JACDHQ010000135.1, from coordinate 5,431 downwards.
GCACCTACCCGGCGCTGGCGGCGTACCTCGCGAAGTACACGTCCAAGTCGCGCATGCGCCTGGTGATGCGCGACCGTGCCGGTGCCGCGCCGGCGACATGGTTCGTGCTCGATGCGCGCAACGACCGCATCACGATCGACGCGCGGGTGCGGGGCGGTGCGCTTGCCCCCTTCCACGGCCCGCCGCGCCCCTTTCCCGATGCGTTCGAGATGGTCGTGGACGCGATCGCCACGGTGGGTCCGTTCACGGCCGGTTTCGAGACACTTCGCACGGACGTCGTGCGGTCGAGCACTACGCGCGACCATAGCTGGACGATCACCGCGAGGCGCGAGCCCGAGTGGAAGCTGCCGCTGTTCGCGGAGCGCCTGCTCAGGAGCCCGCTCCGTCGCCCGTTCGAGGGTGCGGGCTCGGTGTACGCGGTGGGATTCCGCGAGGAGACGGGCGGCACGATCCTGCACCGCTTCGCGCGCACGACGGTGCAGGAGAGCGCGATCCTCCGGTTCATCAATCGCATCGGCTCACGCGCATTCGGCGACATCTCGCCAAAGGTGGAGGCGGAGGAAGCGGCCTATCTTCGCACGATCTTCACGGCGATGCGCGACGACCTCGGGGCCCTGCCGATTGGTGACTGACCCGGCATGATCGCCGTCGGCCCGCCGGGGACGGCCCTCGACGGGCGCTGATTGCGCTGATCGGCGCTGATCGGCGCTGATCGGCGCTGGCACGGTTGACGCAAGCACGCGGTGGGCGCTCACCCTGACCCCGCAGATCATGCCCGAGCCGTCCGGTCGTCCCGACGTTCCAGAAGTTCGCACGCTGCAGCCGAGCACGAAGCTCTCCCGTGAGGAATTCGAGCGCCGTGTCGGCGAGCGCTTTTACGATCCCGCGTTCGACGACGTTCGCGATGCGATCGCGCGCATCATGGATGTCGCGTGGGAGGGCTACGACGAGTACCGGAAGAATCCGCGCACGCGGAAGGCGGGGCCGGAGTTCGCCGATCCGGACTTCGACATGCCGGTGGAGTGGTACGTCGCGCGGCAGGCCATCCAGGAGGCACAGCGCCGGCATGACGACCCGAGCTCCCCGCGGCGGATCCTGCTCATCTCCGCGGCGGCGCGCTCCAACCAGACCTGCCCTGGCGAGTCGCCCAAGACCTACCGGCTCGCGCAACTGGCGCAGGAGATCTTCGCCGCGTCGCCGTCGGTCGAGTGCGACTTCCTCGACCTCAGCCTGCTCACGGCGGAATACGACCGGCGCATCCTGCCGTGCAAGTCGTGTGTCGCGACGGCGATGCCGCTCTGCCACTGGCCCTGCTCGTGCTATCCGAACCATGCGATGGGCCAGGTGAACGACTGGATGAACGAGCTCTATCCGCGGTGGGTCGCGGCGCACGGCGTGATGATCGTGACACCGGTGTACTGGTACCAGGCGCCGAGCACCCTCAAGCTCATGATGGACCGGCTCGTGTGTGCCGACGGCGGCAACCCCGACATCACCTCCACCAACGGCAAGGACCCCGCAGCGGCGAAGCGCCTCGAGCTCGCCGGGTGGGACTATCCGCGCCACCTGGCCGGCCGGCAGTTTGCCGTCTTCGCCCACGGCGACGCCGCCGGCGCCGAGGCGGTCCGGCGGGCGCTCACCGACTGGTTGCTCGACATGCAGCTGATCCAGGCGGGGGGCGGCGCGGTCCTCGACCGCTACATCGGCTACATGGAGCCGTACGCGACGAGCCATGTGGCGCTGGACGACGATGAGGCCGTCCAGGAGGAGGTGCGCAACATCGCCCGGACGATCGTGGATGCCGTGCACCTGGCCGCCGCGGGGCATGTGGCTGAGCCGTCGAGCAACCACCCGGATCCGCGCCCGAAGTGACGGCGGCGCGCGGCTTGCCATCAGAATGTTGCTCCGTGGCCCGGAGCCTCCGATGACGACTGCCATGCATTCCTCACCCGCCGTGCCGGAAGCGGCGCCGGTGCCGGGCGACACCACGGCGTCGCGCGCCGCGCACGCCGGCGAGCCGCTCGTCACGCGGTACGACGCGGTGCGAACGCACACGCTTCGCCTCTGCGCCACGCTGCAAACGGAGGACTTCGTCGTCAGCAGCATGCCCGACGTGAGCCCGACGAAGTGGCATCTTGCCCACACGAGCTGGTTCTTCGAGACCTTCGTGCTCGCGGAGCACGCGCCCGACTACCGCTCCCCCGATCCGCGCTACGCGTTCCTCTTCAACTCGTACTACGTGCAGGCCGGTGAGCGCCATTGCCGTGCGCAGCGCGGGCTGGTCACGCGGCCGACGGTGGCCGAGGTGTTCGCCTACCGCGCGCATGTGGACGAGGCGATGCACCGGCTGCTCGAGCGCGTCGGCGCGGACGCCGCACATCCGGTCGTCCCGCTCGTCGAGCTCGGGCTACAGCATGAGCAGCAGCACCAGGAACTGCTGCAGACCGACATCAAGCACGTGTTCTGGACGAACCCCCTGCGCCCATCGTACCACTCAGGTCCGCGGTCACGGCATGGCGCGCCGGAACCCGTGCGCTGGCGCGCCGTGCCCGAGGGGGTCCATCGGATCGGCAATGAGGAGAAGGAGGAATTCTCCTTCGACAACGAGCGTCCGGCGCACCGGGTCTTCCTCGAGTCGTTCGCACTTGCCGATCGCCTCGTCACCAACGGGGAGTATCTCGCGTTCATCGAGGATGGTGCCTACGACGAACCGGCGCTCTGGCTCTCCGCGGGGCTCGCGACGGTGCAGGCGGAGGGATGGACGGCGCCGATGTACTGGGAGCGCACCGCCGATGGCTGGACGGAGTTCACGATGCACGGCCAGAATGCCGTGGACACGGCGGCGCCGGTGTCCCACGTGAGCTACTACGAGGCCGATGCCTTCGCGCGCTGGGCAGGCTCGCGACTGCCGACCGAGCCCGAATGGGAAGTCGCGGCCCGGATGCACGGCACCAGCCTTCACCAGGCGTACGACCAATGCTGGCAATGGACGCAGAGCGCGTACGTGGCATACCCCGGCTATACGCCTCCCTCCGGAGCGATCGGCGAGTACAACGGCAAGTGGATGGCCGACCAGTGGGTCCTGCGCGGCGGTTCGCGTGCGACGCCGCCGGGACACGCGCGGCTCACCTACCGGAACTTCTTCCCGTCGGCGACACGGTGGCAGTTCACCGGGATCCGGCTCGCGGAGCATACGTGAGGCGTCCCGGGGACCACTCGAGGACGGAGGCGGCGCGGCGTGACCAGCCAGCACCGTCGCCGCTCGCCGCCGAGGTGCTGCGTGGGCTGCAGTCCGAGCGCAAGACGCTGCCGCCAAAACTGTTCTATGATGCGGCGGGCGCCGCGCTGTTCGAGCGGATATGCGAGCAGCCGGAGTACTACCCCACACGCGCAGAGCTCGAGATCCTCGAGGCGCGGGCGCCGGAGATCGCCGAACTCGCCGGCCCGCGCTGCGCACTGATCGAGTACGGCAGTGGCGCGGGGGTCAAGGTGACGCTGCTCCTCGACGCGATGGAGCGCCCGGCCGCATACGTGCCGATCGACATCTCGCGTGATCAGCTGTGCACCGTCGCCGCAGACCTTGCCGCGTCATACCCTGACGTCGCGGTGCGTCCCCTCTGCGGCGACTACAGCCAGCCGCTCGAGCTCCCGCCCCTGCCACCGGGCGCACGCCGCGTCGGCTTCTTTCCAGGCTCGACGATCGGCAACTTCCATCCGGCCGAGGCGACGGCGTTCCTGCGCCGCATCCGCCGTACGGTCGGAACCGACGGCGCGCTGATCCTCGGCGTGGACCGGCGCAAGGACGCGGCAGTCCTCGACGCGGCGTACAACGATGCCTCGGGGGTGACGGCGGCGTTCAACCTGAACCTGCTCACGCGGCTCAACCGCGAGCTCGGCGCCGACTTCGAGGTCGAGTGCTTCGCACATCGGGCCTTTTTCAATTCGGCCGCGAGCCGCGTGGAGATGCACCTCGTGAGCCTCGACGACCAGGAGGTGCACGTCGCCGGATCGACGATCCGGTTCGAGCCAGGCGAGACGATCTGGACGGAGAGCTCGTACAAGTACGACGCCGAGCGGCTCGACAGCGTCGTTGGCTCGGCGGGCTTCAGGGTGCGCATGCGGTGGACGGACTCGGAGGACCGGTTCTGGGTCGCGTTCCTGGAGGCCGCGGACTGAGTGTCCCGTCGGCGACAGCTGAAGGACGGAAACGAAAAACGTCGCTGCCTGAGCAGCGACGTTTCATAAGCTCTACGGATTCCCGCTGAGCTGCCTCGCGCGCCATCATTGGAACTCTACGTCCTACCGAACGGCGGCGGGCATTACCCAGAAAATGCGAGATCCGTGCCAGACTCTATTTGATGGAGCTGACCGGGATCGAACCGGTGACCTCTGCAATGCGAATGCAGCGCTCTCCCAGCTGAGCTACAGCCCCGCAGCGCATGCACTACCGAAGAGACGATCGGCGGTCGCTTGCGTCACAAACAGCCCCACTGGGCGCTGTTCGAGATCGCGTAATCTAGTGGGGGATAACGCTTTGTCAACGCCGGGCCATATTTCCGGCATGTTCATCGCCCTTCGCCCCGAAGCCGTTTCGGAAGCCGCGGACCGCCTCCGTTCCGTCGTGCGCCGCACCCGCGTCGTCCGCTCCCCTGCGCTCTCCCGCATCGCCGGCGGCGACGTCCTGCTCAAGATGGAGCAGGAGCAGGTGACCGGGAGCTTCAAGGTGCGCGGCGCGTTCAACGCCCTCTCGCGGTTGTCGCCCGCCGCGCGCGAACGTGGTGTCGTCGCATCGAGTGCCGGCAACCACGGACTCGGCGTCGCGTACGCGGCGCACGCCCTCGGCATCGCGGCGACCGTCTTCGTGCCGTCGAATGCACCGCAGGTGAAGCGCGACGGGATCGCGGCGCTCGGCGCGACGCTCGATACGTCGCAACCGCACTACGATGCCGCGATGGATGCGGCCAAGCGGACGGCGGCATCCCGCGGCGCGATCTTCATCAACCCGTGCCTTGGCGACGACCTGATTGCCGGCCAGGGAACGGTGGGGCTCGAGATCCTCGAGGACGTTCCGGATACCGGCACGATCGTGCTCCCCGTCGGCGGCGGGGGGCTGCTCGGCGGCATCGGCAGCATCGTCCGGCATCGGGCGCCAGCCGTCGCCATCCACGGCGCGCAAAGCGACCGGACCGCAGCGATGAGCCGCTCGCTCGCCGCGGGGCGCGTGACGGCGATCGACGTCACGCCGACAATCGCCGACGGACTGGCGCGCCAGATCGACGACGAGGCGCTCGACATCGGGCAGCATGCGCTCGACGGCATTGCAACGGTCAGCGAAGCGGCGATCGCGCGCGCCATCGGCTGGCTGGCGCACCACCACGGCGTACGTGCCGAGGGCGCCGGCGCCGTGGCGGTGGCGGCGCTGCTGGAGCGT
>JACDHQ010000134.1 GCA_013820975.1 Gemmatimonadaceae bacterium | reverse complement strand
CCCCTGCTCGACCTGAAGGCGCAGCACGCGACCATCCGTGACGACATGCTCGCTGCCGTCACCCGCGTCATCGATGCGCAGACGTTCATCCTCGGCGAACCGGTCGAGCGGCTCGAGGCCGACGTCGCGGCGCTCTCGCGAACGCCGCACGCGGTCGGCTGCGCCAGCGGCACCGACGCGCTGCTCCTCGCGATGCGCGCGCTCGACGTCGGCCGCGGCGACGAGGTGATCACCACGCCGTTCACCTTCTTCGCGACGGCAGGCACGATCCACAACGTTGGCGCGACGCCGGTGTTCGTGGACATCGAGCCGAGGACGTTCAACATTTCGGTCGAGGCCATCCGGGCCGCGATCACGCCGAAGACGAAGGCGATCATCGCGGTGGACCTGTTCGGCCAGATGGCCGAGATCGACGCGATCACGGCGATCGCCGGTGGCCTCCCCGTGATCGAGGACGCTGCGCAATCGATCGGCGCGCGCCGGAAGATCGGTGACGCGTGGTCGATGGCCGGCGAAGTCGCCACGATCGGGACCTTCAGCTTCTTCCCCTCGAAGAACCTCGGCGGGTACGGTGACGGCGGCATGATGGTGACGCCGGACGACGCACTCGCCGCGCGACTGCAGAAGCTGCGGGTACATGGCGGGACGAAGACGTATTACCACGACGAAGTGGGCTTCAACAGCCGCCTCGATACGCTGCAGGCAGCGGTGCTCGCGGCGAAGTTGCCGCATCTGGCCGCGTGGAGCGCCGCGCGGCGCAGCAACGCGGCGTTCTACGACCAGGCCTTCGCCGACGTCGCCGGGCTGGCGACACCGTACGTATCGCCGGAGAACGAATCCATCTACAACCAGTACACGGTCCGCGTCGCCGACGACCAGCGGGATGCGCTCAAGCAGCACCTGACCAACACGGGCATCGGCTCGGCGATCTACTACCCGCTGCCGCTGCACCTGCAGGAATGCTTCGCCTATCTGGGCTACAAGGCCGGAAGCATCCCCGAGGCGGAGCGGGCGGCAGGTGAAGTGCTGTCCCTTCCCGTCTTCCCCGAACTCACCACCGCGCAGCGCGACGAAGTCGTCGCGGCGGTCCGCAGCTTCTTCGGCCGCTGACGCGGTCGCCCTCAGGAATCAGAGAATGAACAAGGACGTGTTGCTCAAGAAGATCGAGGATCGGTCAGCCGTCATCGGTGTGGTCGGCCTCGGCTATGTCGGGCTTCCCCTCGCCGTGGAGTTTGCCCAGGCGGGTTTCAAGGTGGTCGGGTTCGACGTCAGCGAGCGCGTCGTGGGTGAACTGCAGGCCGGGCGCTCCCACATCCAGGACGTCCCTTCAATCGACGTGGAGCAGCTCGTCAAGTCAGGCCTCCTCGTTGCGACCACGGATCCGGCGCGGCTGGGAGAGACGGACGCCATCTCGATCGCCGTGCCGACCCCCCTCGTGAAGACCCGCGACCCTGACATGAGCTATGTGCTCGCCGCCCGCGATACGATCGCGGCATCGGCCCACGCCGGGCAGCTCATCGTGCTCGAAAGCACGACCTATCCGGGGACGACGCGCGAACTCCTGCAGCCGATGATGGAGGAACTCGGATTCGTCGTCGGCGAGGACGTGTTCCTGGCGTTCAGCCCTGAGCGGGTCGATCCGGGCAACCCCGTCTACCACACGAAGAACACGCCGAAGGTGGTCGGGGGCGTCACCCCGGCCTGCACCGAAGTGGCGACCGCCTTGTATTCCGCGTGCATTGACACGGTCGTGCCGGTATCGACACCCGAGGCGGCAGAGCTCGTGAAGCTGCTCGAGAACACCTTCCGCTCCATCAACATCGCCCTCGCGAACGAAATGGCGATCATGTGCGACCGGCTTGGCGTGGACGTGTGGGAAGTGATCGAGGCCGCGGCGACGAAGCCCTTCGGCTTCATGAAGTTCACGCCGGGCCCCGGCATTGGTGGACACTGCATCCCGCTCGATCCGCACTACCTCGCGTGGAAGATGCGGACGCTCAACTACAAGACCCGCATGATCGACCTGGCAAGCGAGATCAACTCGCAAATGCCGGCGTTTGTGGTGGAGAAGGTGATGCTCGCCCTCAACGGCGACCGCAAGGCGGTGAACGGGGCGCGGGTCCTCGTGCTTGGTGTGGCCTACAAGCGCGACATCAACGACGTCCGTGAGTCCCCGGCCCTCGACATCATCCGGCTCCTCGAGTCCTACGGCGCTGAGGTGGTCTATCACGACCCGTTCGTGCCGGTCATCAGAGCGGACCCGCATCATGGGGTCGCGACTGACAGGGACAGCGTATCGCTCTCGGCAACGGAGCTGGCGAAAGCCGATGCGGTCGTGATCGTCACGGATCACCGTGAAGTGGACTATCAATCCGTCGTGGACCACGCCTCGGTCGTGGTCGATGCGCGCAATGCGACTCGGACGCTGACGCCCGGCAAGGCGCGAATCGTCTCGCTCTCGCAGGTGCCGGTCCGTGAAACGTCCGGAGCCCGCGTCTGACCGACGCCTTCATCATCGCCCGCGAACGGTTTTCCGTTCGCGACTATCACGGAACGGTGCTCGTCCTGACGTCGGCCGACCGGGACGGCAGCCTCTATCCGGACGCCCTCAACCTCCTCGGCCTGGCCCTCTCGATGATCGGGCGCCCCGAGGATGGCCTGAAGGCGTTCGACCGGGCGCTGGCGGGAAACCCCCGCTACATCGAGGCCCACCTGAACCGTGCTGTCGTCCTGCAGCAGCTCGGTGACAGCGAGGGGGCCCAGCAGGCGTTCTGGACGGCCGAAGAGCTTGGCCAGCCGGACGCAAGCGGGTTCCCGGTAATGGTGGCGAACCGGCTCGCGAACAGCCATGCGGCCCTCGCCGATGAATACCGCGAGGCGGGCGCACTGGGGCAGGCGGTCGAGCAGTACCGCGCCGCCCTCGCGCTTCGCCCTGGCTTCGCCGACATCCAGTACCGCCTCGGTCGCGTGCTGCTGGAGATGGGCGACCACGCTGCAGCCGACCGGGCGCTCGCACAGGCGCTCGAACTTCGCCCCGGTTGGCTCGACGGTATGCTCCTCCGGGGCATGGCCATGTATCTTCAGGGCGACCTCGACGGAGCCGCAGCCCTCTGGGACGACGCGTCCGCGCGTCACCCCGGCGAAGCACGACTCGAGGTCTATCGCTCCATGCTCGCCCGGCGTCGCGCCGGCCAGTCCTGAACCCACGGCGAATCGCCGGGTATCCAGCCCGTATGCATCTTCGTTCCATCAGCCTCGTGGCGCTGCTCCTGGTGGCCGCCGCCTGCCGACCGGGCTTCCGGGTCGACAACTTCCCGACCAGCGAAGCCATCTTCGAGGCGGGGGTGACCGAGTTCGAGGCGCGCCGCTGGGAGAACGCCGCGCTTGCGTTCGAGCGGCTGACCTCGACGCTCTCTCCGCGCGACTCGCTCATCGCGACATCGTACTGGTATCTCGGCCGTGCGCAGCAGCAGCGCCGCGAATGGCTGCTCGCCGCGCAGTCCTTGCAGCGGCTCGTCGACCTCGTGCCGACCGACACCATCGCCGACGAGGCCGCGCTCGAGATCGCGCGGTCGTACCGCCGGCTCTGGCGGAAGCCGTCGCTCGACGCCCAGTACGGCGAGACGGCCCTCGCCGCCTACCGGCAGATGCTCGGGCTCTACCCGACCTCCCCCCTCATCGCGGACGCTGAGCGGGAGATCCGCGAGCTGGACGAGTGGTTTGCGATCAAGAACTACGAGGTCGGCCTCCACTACGCGAGGCGAAAGGCCCCCGACTCGGCGATCATCTACCTCCGGACGGTGCTCGACACCTATCCGGAAACGCCAACGGCGCGCCGCGCGGGCGTCAAGCTCGTCGAGGTGTACCAGTCGATCCGGTATGCGCAGGAGGCGCAGGAGACCTGCGCTTGGCTCCGCGACCGCTACGCCGACGACGCCGACGTGCGCGACCAGTGCAGCGGCGTCTCGCCGCCGGCCGCCGCGCCCACCTCTGCATCGCCGGCGCCCAGCGCACCCTGACGTGCGCATCGGACTGCTCGGTGGGAGCTTTGACCCACCGCATGTAGGCCACCTGCTCACTGCCAGCGACGCGGTCGAGGCCCTCGGGCTCGACCGCCTCGTGTTGGTGCCCGCCGCGACGCAGCCCCTCAAGCAGGGGCAGGCCCAGGCGACGGAGGAACAGCGGCTCGCCATGGTCCGGCTGCTCGTGCAGTCAGACCAGCGGCTCGAGGTCGACCCGGTCGAAATGGAACGGGGCGGGTTATCTTTCACGGTTGACACGCTGGCGGCCTATGCCGCACGCCATCCCGGTGCCGAGCTCGTATTCCTGGTCGGTGCCGACGTCCTCCAGAGCTTCAGCCGCTGGCGGGAACCGGAGCGGATTCGTGCGTTGGCCACGATCGCGGTGATGCAGCGTGGCGGCGAACCCGCCGTGATGGAGAAGGGCATGATCGCCGTGGACACACGGCGCGTGGACGTTTCATCGTCGGAGATCCGGGCGCGAGTTCGCGACGGGCTCCCTGTGCGCGGGTTCGTGACCGACGCGGTGGGGGATTACATCACCGCGGAGCGGTTGTACCGATAGGGGATCGAATGCTCAAGAAAATCATCTCCACAGTGCTCGGCTCGCGCCACAAGCGCGAGCGCAAGCGCGTCCAGCCGATCGTGGATGCGAGCAACGAGCACTTTGAACGGCTCGACACGGTGTCCGACGACGAACTGCGCGGCCAGACGGCCAGGCTGCGTTCGATACTTGCCGAGCGGACGGCCGAGCTCGAGGCGCGGGTCGCCGAGCTGAAGAAGGCCAAGCACGACACTGCCGATGCCGCGGAGCGGGAACGGATCGACCTCGAGCTGGGCGGCGCCGATGGGCGCGGTGGCGTGGAAGGGGAGCTCCGGCGCGAGATTGCCGAAGTGCTGGACGAACTGCTGCCCGAGGCGTTCGCGACAGTGAAGGCTGCTGCGAAGCGGCTGCTCGGCACCACGCTGCTCGTCACGGGCCACGAGCTCACGTGGGACATGGTGCCGTACGACGTGCAGCTGATGGGTGGCATCCAGCTCCATCTCGGCCGCATCGCCGAGATGGCGACCGGCGAAGGGAAGACGCTGGTGGCAACGCTGCCCCTCTACCTCAATGCGCTGCCGGGCCGCGGCGTGCACCTCGTGACGGTCAACACGTACCTCGCCCGCCGCGACGCGCAGTGGATGGGCCACGTGTACACGTGGCTCGGGCTTTCCGTCGCCTGCCTCGACGATACGGAGCCGGGCAGCCCGCAGCGGCGTGCCGCGTACCATGCGGACATCACGTACGGCACGAACAACGAGTTCGGCTTCGACTACCTGCGCGACAACATGGTGCTGGCCACCGACCAGCGCGTGCAGCGGCCGCATTCGTTCGCGATCGTGGACGAGGTGGACTCGGTCCTCGTCGACGAGGCGCGGACGCCGCTCATCATCTCCGGCCCGGTCGGCAACGACAACGACGGCAGGTATTTCGAGTATAACGCCGACGTCGGGCGGCTCTTCCGCCGCCAGACCGAGGTCGTCAACACCCTGGCCGCCGAGGCCGAGCGCGCGATCGCCGCGAACGAGATGGAAGAGGCGGCGATCAAGCTCTACAAGGCGCGCCTCGGCAGCCCGCGCAACCGGCGGCTGCTGAAGATGATGCAGGAGCCGTCGTACCAGATGCTCGTGCAGAAGAAGGAGCTCGAGCACCTCTCCGACCGGAAGCTGCCGGCGAGCCGCCAGGCATTCCGCGGCATCGAGGACGAGCTGTTCTTCGTGATGGACGAGAAGGGGCACTCCGTGCACCTGACCGATCGCGGCAACGACTTCATGTCGCCGTCGGCCGATGAGCAGTTCATCCTGCCCGACATCTCGGAAGAGACGGGCCGGATCGACCACGATCCCGACATGACCGGCGAGGAGAAGCTTGCCGCGCGGCGGGTGCTGGAGCTGTCGTACGCCCAGACCGCCGAGAAGCTGAACATCGTGCACCAGTTGCTGAAGGCGCACGCGCTCTACGAGCGGGATGTCAACTACGTCGTGCAGGAAGGCGAAGTGCTGATCGTCGATGAGTTCACGGGCCGCACGATGCCGGGGCGGCGGTGGTCGGAAGGCCTCCACCAGGCGGTGGAGGCCAAGGAAGGGGTTCGCGTGAAGGGCGAGACGCAGACGCTGGCCACCATCACCATCCAGAACTACTTCCGGATGTACGACAAGCTCGCCGGCATGACGGGAACGGCAGAGACCGAAGAGACCGAGTTCTTCCAGATCTACGGGCTGGAAGTCGCGGTGATCCCGACCAACCGGCCGATCGTGCGCCAGGACCGGCAGG
>JACDHQ010000133.1 GCA_013820975.1 Gemmatimonadaceae bacterium | reverse complement strand
GCGAGGATGCCATCCCCGCGCCGTACAACCACAGCAACGTGGACTCCGATGAGGTGCTCTTCTATGCCTCCGAGGAGTTCATGAGCCGCAAGGGGATCGAGTTCGGGTCGGTCACCCACCACCCCGACGGACTACCGCACGGGCCCCATCCGGGGCGGTACGAGGCGAGCATCGGCGCCAAGTTCACCAACGAGCTCGCGGTGATGATGGACTCCTTCCGGCCGCTCAAGGTCGCGAAGCAGGCACTGAAGATCGAGGACGACACGTACCACAAGTCGTGGATCGCGTCGGAGCACGCCAAGGTGTCAGGGCACACGATCACGGATTGATCCGGGCCTCACGCTCAACCCTCGCGGCATGCAGCCCACCGTCGTCCAGTTCGGCTCCGTCTCGGTTCATTCCTTCGCCCACCCGTCCAACGGGTGGACGCTCTCGATAGCAACCAATGCCCAGCCCCAGGCCGACCAGCTCTCGCTTGGCGGCTTTCGCATCGCGCCGAAGGCGCTGTTGGAGGAGCCGGGGTTCGATGCCGCCGCCATGGCGGCGAGCCTTGCCGCCGGGATGGAGGAGAAGGTCTACTGGTCGCGCATCATCGGCGTCGGCGGACCGCTCGCCCTGCGTGACATGAGCCGGATCGTCGGAGGCAAGTGCGTCCTCGTGCCGACCGACGATGCGCGCGTCGGCCAGCCGCGCGACCGCCAGCTGCTCGACTGGGCCGTCGCGTGCCTTCGCGGCTTCGAGGAGCGGACGGACATCCACGTCGTCACGGGGCAGGACCTGGGGCACGGCGTCATGAGCGACGGCCGCACCGGCTCGCTCGACTACATGGCCCGCCGCTTTCGCGGGTGCATGGATGCGAACACGTCGCGGCCGACGGGCGAGGGCAACTTCTACATCCTCAAGGGGATGCTGGCGGCGATGGACATCGCGCTGCCGGATGCCACCGTAGGACTCGTCGGCATCGGCAATATCGGGATGCACATCCTCGAGCGCCTGCGGTCAGCGGGTGCCACCGTCCTCGCCGTGGAGACGAATGCGACCCGCCGCGGCACGGCCGAGCGCCTCGGGGCGAAGGTCTTCGGGCCGGAGGACAAGCCGGCATTCCTGACAGAGTCCATGGACGCGATCGCCGTCAACGCCAACAAGGAATCGCTCGACCCGGGTACGGTGGATGCGATTGTGCGCAACGACCAGCTGCGCATCGTCTGCGGAAGCGAAAACCTCGCCATGCCCGATCCATCCGGTGGCGACACGCTGCGGACGGCGCGACGGATGTACGCGCCGACGGAGCTTGGCGGGATGATGGGCTACCTCACGGCGGTGGAAGAGTATCTCGCCAACCTCGAGAGCGAGCCGTTCGACGTCGAGACGCTCATGAAGGCCGCCCGAACGCTGGAGGAGGCGGGCCTGCGCGCCGGACGCCGGCAGCTGGAGCGGGACTTCGCCATCAGCTTCGAGGACGCAGTGCGCGACGAGTACGCGACGGCCGGATGACGGACTACGACCTCTCCGACGACTGCCCGCTGGCAGGCGCGCTCGCCATTCGGTTGCGCGACTCGCGGGCCGAGCTGACCCAGCGTTGGCTCGACCGCATCGTCGCGCGTGTAACGGTAGAGCCCAACCGTATCTTCCCCACGAGCGAACTGCTCGACCACGTGCCGATGCTGATCGACGGCATCGCGGCGTACATGGAAGACCCGAGTGCCGCCACCAACTTCGAGGCGCCCGTCGTTGCGAAGGCGATGGAGCTCGGTGCGCTCCGCTACGCCCAGGGCTTCGACGCCTACGAGATCCTCAAGGAGTACGAGATCCTTGGGGGGATCCTGTTCGCGTACCTCGCGCGCGAGGCGGATGCGATGCCGGCCCAGTGCGAAAAGGGCGAGCTGCTCGCCTGCGGGCATCGGATCTTTCGCGCGATCGCGATCATCCAGCAGGCGACGACGACGCACTACCTGCGGCTGGCGGCGGTGCAGGTTCGCGAGCGTGAGGAGCGCCTCCGCTACTTCAATCGCACGCTGTCCCACGAGATCAAGAACCTCATCGGAACGGTCCTCGGCGCCGGTGACGTGCTGCACGAGATCCCGGACATGCCCGCCGAGGAGCGGGCACGGTTCGTGGACATCATTCGCCGGAACGGGCGCGCGATGCACGCCGCCGTGAGCAATATCCTCACCGTCACCCGGCAGGATCACGGCGCGCGCCATCAGCGGAACATCCTGCTCGCCGCCGCGGCGCAGGAGTCGATTCGCCAGCTGCGCGACACGGCCGAGGCAGCGGGGGTGAGCGTGCGGCTCGCTCCCACGATGCCGGAGGTCGAGGTGAACGCGGCCGGCGTCGAGCTGTGCCTCACCAACTATCTCACGAACGCCATCAAGTACGCCGATCGCGCCAAGCCTGAACGGTGGGCAGAAGTCTCGGGCGCGCTGGAAGAGCGGGACGGGCGTCGCGAGGTCGTCGTCCGCGTGCGCGACAACGGCCTGGGCGTCCCCCCCGAAAAGCGCGATGCGCTCTTCCAGCATTTCTACCGGGCACACGAGACGGTGACGGATGCGGAGGGAACCGGCCTGGGGCTCAGCATCGTCCGCGAGACGGCGACGGCACTCGGGGGCAGTGCCTGGGCCGAGTTTCCGCCCGACGGGGCCGTGTTCGCGTTCTCCTTTCCCGAGCGTCGGGCCACTCCGGCTGCCGGAGGGTGAGCGCGCACGGGCTGCAGCCCGTGCGCCTGGTCGCGGCGGACGGGTCACGCGCGGTCATTTACCCCTTCGGGGCGCATGTCACGTCGTGGCGCACCGCAAATGGACGGGAGCAGCTGTACCTGAGCGGCGAGGCCGCCCTCGATGGGAGCGCCGCCATCCGCGGCGGCATTCCAGTGATCTTTCCGCAGTTCGCGTCGGAAGGCCCGTTGCCGAAGCATGGCTTTGCGCGAACAGCCATGTGGCGGGTGTTGGATGCCGGGAACGGGCTCCCGGCCGTGAGCGAGCGGTGGGATGCGGCCTCGCGGGTGACCCATGATCCCGGCAGCCCGCATGCCCCGTCCGCCGGGTTCGAGCTGGTCGACTCGCCCGCAACCCGCGCACTCTGGCCGCATGCCTTCCGCGCACTGGTGCGCGTGACGCTGCTGCCGCGCGCGCTCGACCTGGCGCTGGTCGTCGAGAATACCGGCAGCGCGTCAATGGCGTTCACCGCCGCGCTGCACACCTACCTCGCGCTTGACGATGCATTCCGCGCGGAGGTGTGGGGGCTCCAGGGCCACCCGTACCGCGACTCGATCACTCGCGTACCCGCCGTGCAGGACGAGCCGGTGCTTCGCGTGACTGGAGCGGTGAATCGGGTTTACGCGGGGGCGCCGGGGCAAATCTCCGTGCGCGATGGCGGGCGAACGCTGGGCGTCGAGGCAGCCGGGTTCCGCGATGCGGTCGTCTGGAACCCGGGCATGGAGGGCGAGGGGGCCCTCGGTGACATGCCGTCAGGGGACTCACGCCGGATGCTGTGTGTCGAGCCGGCGGTCGTCGAGCAGCCCATCGTCGTGCTTCCGGGCGAGCGGTGGACGGCGTGGCACTGCCTGACGGCTGAAATCAGGGCCGAGTCCGTCACCTAAGCCGCGGGAACGAGGCTTGCTAGAAGCCAGCGCGACGGTTCAACTTACCGCCGGGCGGATTCCCGTCCCTGGTAACAAATCGAACGGAGGATCGGCAATGCGTGCACTTCTCAGGACCGGAATCGCTTCATTCGCGCTGGTGGCTGCCGCAGCGTGCGCCAGCGGCGACGATTCGACCACGACGGCCGACACGACGACGATGCCGGGTATTGACACGATCAGCGTGCCGATGGCTGTCCCCACGATCGATACGCTGGTCACCGAAAGGACCATCACCACCGACACCAACGTGATTCGCGGCGGCGCCCGCGACACGACGCGGCGTCCGTAAGGGTACGCGCCGGGGGGCGGACGGGCGTCGGCAATACGGTGCCGGCGCCCTTCGTCGGTTTCAGGGGGCTGCGGCTGCGCGGCGGTCGGACCCGGCCCGGGGACCCGCCGGGCCCCCCCACCCCCGACCCCCGACCGTCTCATCGGTTATTGAATGCCGCGATCGCACGCCGCGTGTGGTCCGACAGCACCAGCCGTCCGCTCATCGCGGCGCGTTCGGCGAGCAGGGCATCCCACTCGTCCGTTCCCTGCCAGAATACCTGCTTGAGCAGCCGCGTCGCCTCGGGATTGGCGCGGGCGAGCTCACTGGACAGCGACGTGACGGCGGCGTCGAGCTCCTGTTCCGTCTCGTGCACCTGGGCGTACAGCCCGAAGCGCTCGCCCCACTCGGCGTCGCGCCACTGGGCATCGAGCGCCATCGCCGCGAACGCCCCCGGACCCGTGCGGCGCTCGATCACCGGCCCGACGACGAAGGGACCGATGCCGACGGCAAGCTCGCTCAACCGGAGCGACGCCTTGCGAACCGCGACCACGTAGTCCGACGCGGCGACGATCCCGACACCGCCGCCTGCCACCTTTCCGTGCACGCGGGTGACGATGGGGCAGGGGCAGCGGCGCATCGCGAGGATGAGCGTGGCGAAGCCCGCGAAGAAATGCTGCCCCGTCGCCGAGTCCTCGATCCGCATGAGCTCATCGAAGGACGCGCCGGCGCAGAAGGGCCCCGCACCCTCGCTCCGCAGGACGATCACTCGCACGGTTGCGTCTGCTCCTGCGGCCTCCACTGCGCCCGCGATCGCCCGAAGAAGGGCTCCGGGGAGCGAATTGCCCTTTGGATGGTAGAAGGAGACGGTGGCGATGCCGTCGGCGGTGCTCGTTCGCACCTCACCGGAATCGGGAACGTTCGACGAAGCGGCGTTGGTCATCGGGCGTGACGAGGCGGTGGTGGGACAGGTCGTGCCTGGCGCTAGCCGGGAATCTACCAGCGAGGATAATATTCACCCATGACTTCTCCCGTCTCACGCCCCCCGGCCACCGAGCCGGAAAGCGCCGATCGCATCGCCGCCTTCGAGGCGCGTATCGCGAATGGCGAGTCGATCGAGCCGAAGGACTGGATGCCGGAGAAGTACCGGCAGCAACTGGTCCGCATGATGAGCCAGCATGCGCATTCCGAGGTCGTGGGGATGCTGCCCGAGGGCAACTGGATCACGCGCGCGCCGAGCCTCCGGCGAAAGATGATCCTGCTGTCCAAGGTGCAGGACGAAGCCGGGCACGGGCTCTACATCTACTGCGGGACCGAGACCCTGGGGGTGGACCGCCATGAGCTCGTCGAGCAGCTGCTGAGCGGCAAGGCGAAGTACTCGAGCATCTTCAACTACCCGACGATCACGTACGCGGACGTCGGCGTGATCGGCTGGCTCGTGGACGGCGCGGCGATCGTCAACCAGACGGTCCTCGCCAAGGCGTCGTACGGTCCCTATGCCCGCGCGATGATCCGGATCTGCAAGGAGGAGAACTTCCACAAGCGTCAGGGCTTCGAGCTGGTCGCGCACCTCTCGCAGGACGGCACGCCCGAGCAGAAGGCGATGGTGCAGGATGCCGTCGATCGCTGGTGGTGGCCGTCGCTCATGATGTTCGGGCCCCACGACAAGGATTCGCCGAACTCCGACAGCCTCCTCCGGTGGCGGGTGAAGCGCTTCACCAACGACGAGTTGCGGCAGCGCTTCATCAACCTCACCATCCCGCAGGCGCGGGCCGTGGGCCTTACGGTTCCCGATCCCGATCTCGTATTCAACGAGGAGACGAAGAACTGGGAGACGGGGCCGATCGACTGGGAT
This sequence comes from Gemmatimonadaceae bacterium, assembly GCA_013820975.1. Taxonomy (GTDB): domain Bacteria; phylum Gemmatimonadota; class Gemmatimonadetes; order Gemmatimonadales; family Gemmatimonadaceae; genus JACDHQ01. Next base: position 573 of record JACDHQ010000133.1, on the reverse strand, counting down.
GAGTTCTGGCGCGTCGTGAAGGGGGAGGGCCCCTGCAACCGCGAGCGGCTCGCGGCGCGCAACAAGGCGCATGACGAGGGCGCGTGGGTGCGTGCGGCCGCGACGGCATACGCCGAGAAGCACGCACACCGGAAGCAGACCGAGGCCGCCTGATGGCCACGGCCTCGGCCCCACTCCCCGACTCGGTGGGTGAAGGCGCGCCCGACTCCCGTCGCTCGACTGCTGATTCGCAGTGGCCGCTCTGGGAGGTCTTCGCCCAGGAGAAGCAGGGCGCGCCGCATGTGCATGCCGGCAGCGTGCACGCGACCGACGCCGAGCATGCGCTGCAGAACGCACGCGATGTGTACTCGCGCCGCAACGAGGCGATCAGCCTCTGGGTCGTGCCGGCGGTGACCATCACGGCGAGCACGCCCGAGGATGTCGGCCCCTTCTTCGATCCGGCGAACGACAAGGCATACCGTCACCCGCAGTTCTACCGCGTGCCACGCGGGGTGCGCGGCGTATGAACAGCGGTAGGGAGCCGGGAGCCGGGGGTGGGGGAACGACGGACGGTAGGGAACTGGGAGCCCGAGG
>JACDHQ010000132.1 GCA_013820975.1 Gemmatimonadaceae bacterium | reverse complement strand
GCACCACCGCTGCTCCGCCTTGCCGGCGCGGCACTGCTTCGCCCCCCGCCGCCCGCGCCACCCTGCCGCGCGCTGCCACCCTGCCCCGCCTCGCGCGCCTTCAGCTTCGCCGCTGCCCGCTCGCGATCACCCTTCTTCTTTGCCCGGATCTCGGCGATGCGCTCGGCGAGCGGGATCTCGAGCTTCTCCGACTGCTTCGCCGTGTAGTCGAAGTCGGGGAGTGTCACGCGGGGAAGGCGCTTGCCGACGGCGCGCTCGATCGCGCGCAGGTCTCCCTCTTCATCCGGCGAGACGAAGGTGAATGCCTCACCCGTCAGTTCCGCACGGCCGGTGCGGCCCACGCGATGGATGTAGTCCTCCGGTACCGCCGGCACGTCGAAGTTCACCACGTGGCCGAGCGCCGTCACGTCGATGCCCCGCGCGGCGATGTCGGTGGCAACGAGCACCCGGTACTTACCGCTCTTGAATCCCTCGAGCGCCTCGGTCCGCTGCGCCTGGGATCGATTTCCGTGAATGCGCGCCGCCGCGATCCCCTGCTTGGCGAGGAATTCCGCCAGGCGGTTGGCACGATGCTTCGTGCGCGTGAACGCAAGCGCCTCCTTCATGTCGCCCTTGGCGAGCAGCCGCATCAGCAGCGCCGACTTGAGTTCCTGCGGCACCGGGTAGATCGCCTGTGTGATCCCCACCGCCGGCGTCGAGACCCGCTCGAGGTTGATCGTCACCGGGTTCTTGAGCATCTCGCCCGCGAGCTTCGCAATCGGTGCCGGCACGGTGGCGCTGAAGAAGAGCGTCTGCCGCTTCGCGGGGATCTGCCGCAGGATCTTCCGGATCTCGGGAAGGAACCCCATGTCGAGCATGCGGTCGGCTTCATCGAGCACGAGGAACTCGATCTTGTCGAGCTTCGCGTACGGCAGCCGCATGTGGTCGAGCAGGCGGCCCGGCGTTGCGACGATGATGTCCACGCCGCTGCGGAACGCGTGCTCCTGCGGTCCCATGCCGAGCCCGCCGATCACGACGGCGGCGGTGACCGGCGTGTGCATCGCCAGCGAGTTGCACGCGTCCACGATCTGCACTGCGAGCTCGCGCGTGGGCGCGAGCACGAGCGCGCGCGTGGTGCCGCGCTTCTTCGTGAGCAGGTCGTTGACGATCGGGAGGAGGAAGGCGGCGGTCTTGCCGCTTCCCGTGGTCGCACAGGCGAGCACGTCGCGCCCTTCGAGCGCGGGCGGGATGGCGTCGGCCTGGATGGGAGTCGGGCGCACGAACCCGAGGTCCTTCACCCCCTTCAGGAGGCTCTTGTCGAGCTGAAAGTTGTTGAACGGCATGTTGAGAACAGTAGCGGGTAGGGGGCCGGGGGTCGGGCACTCCAGCAGGTCCAACCCCCGACCCCAACCCCCTACCGCACCGGCTACTGCTCCCAGGACAGTCCGTTCTTCCCGAAATGTCCGTAATTGGTCGTCTCGCGATAGATCGGCTTCAGCAGGTCGAGCTGCTCGATGATCGCCCGCGGGCGGAAGTCGAAGGTCCGCACCAGCGCCTCGGCGGCCTTGCCGTCCCCGGTCCCAAAGGTGTTCACGAGCACAGATGTCGGCTCGGCACGGCCGATCGCATAGCTCACCTGCACCTCGGCGCGCTTCGCGATCCCCTGCTTCACCACCTGGCGTGCGACGTACCGGGTGAAGTAGGCGCCCGAGCGGTCCACCTTTGACGGGTCCTTGCCGCTGAACGCGCCGCCGCCGTGGCGTCCTGCGCCGCCATAGGTGTCCACGATGATCTTGCGACCGGTCACGCCGGCGTCAGCCGACGGGCCGCCCTCGATGAACTGCCCGGTCGGGTTTACGAGCACCTCGACATCGGGATTGAACCACTGGCCGAGGACTTCGGGGCAGATGCAGCTCGCGATGTAGTCGCGAATCTCGTCCTGCGTCACGTCGGCGGCGTGCATCGTCGAGACGAGCACGGTCTTCACGCCGATCGGGGTGTTCTCCTCGTATTCCACGGAGACCTGCGTCTTCACGTCGGGGCGGAGCCAGGCGCGCTCGCCCGACTTCCGCGCTGCGGCGAGGCGGCGGCCGAGCGCGTGCGCGAGGGTGATCGGCAGTGGCATGAGCTCCGCCGTCTCGGCGGCGGCGTAGCCGAACATGATTCCCTGGTCGCCGGCGCCACCTGTGTCCACGCCCATCGCGATGTCCCCCGACTGCACCGTGAGGTGCTGCGTGATCTTCACGCCGTCGGCGTTGAAGGCCTCCGCCGGGTCGGTATAGCCGATCTCGCGGATCGCGCCGCGGACCTCCTTGTCGTAATCGACATCCTGCTTCGACGAGATCTCGCCGGCGAGGATCACCTGGCCGCTCTTGACCATCACCTCGCACGCGACGCGGCTCTTCGCATCGCCGGCCAGGTGGGCATCGAGGATCGAGTCGGCAATGAAGTCGGAAACCTTGTCCGGGTGCCCTTCGCTGACGGACTCGGACGTGAACGTGTAGCGCGACATGAATTCTCCAGGAATGAAAAAACGGCCCCCGACGGTGGATCGTCGCGGGCCGCTTGCGCAGCCACGACTTAGACGGGTGTGAGTCCGGGAGCGAGGCTCCTGGGTGCGCGGCCCGTCAAATCGGGGAAATCGCCGCGCGCGCTGAATCTAACCGGGGCCGGACTCGGCAGACAAGCTTGGTGACCCTCGGCGCCGGAGCTTGGTTAGGCCGGATAGCCGCCTTCCGGCGGGTCGCCTACCATAATCAGGAGAGCGTAGCATGCATTCCGCACCGTCCCCGGCTCGAGCCCGCGGCTGGGCCCTCGCCGCCGCCGCCTTCGCCTTCGCCTCTGCCTGCAGCCAGCCCATGACCCCACCCGGCCAGGTCGCGACCCTCGACGAACTGCCCCGCCCGCTCTCCGCGGCCGAGCGGAACGTCCGCGATGCGTCCAACAGCTTCGCGTTCGGCCTGTTCGGAAGGGCCAGCGCTGCGGGTCCGGGAGAGAACGTCTTCCTGTCGCCGCTCAGCGTTTCGCTCTCGCTCGGCATGGTCCTGAACGGCGCGGCGGGCGAGACGCAGGAGCAGATGCGGCAGGCGCTCGGCTTCGGCGCGGCGGACCTCGCGACCGTGCAGCAGGGCTACCGCGACCTGTCCGCGCTGCTGCGCGGGCTCGACAAGTCCACGACCTTCCAGATCGCCAATTCCATCTGGCACGACCGCCGCTATCCGTTCCGCACGACCTTCCTCGACGCGGGCCGCACGTACTTCGACTCCGAGGTACGTGCGGTGGACTTCACCGACACCGAAGGGACAAAGCGAGCCGTCAACGCGTGGGTGAGCGAAATGACGAACGGCCGCATCCCGACGATCGTGGACGACGTAGCCGAGGACGACGTCATGTACCTCGTCAATGCGATCTGGTTCAAGGGCACGTGGCGCTCGCGCTTCGATGCTGCACAGACGCGTGATGCGGCGTTCACGACCGCAGACGGCACGACGCAGACCGTCCGCATGATGAATCAGGAGGTGGGCGCGGACGCAGGTTTCCGCGCCTTCTCGGACGCCCAGGTCGAGGCGGGCGAACTGGCGTACGGCAACGGTGCGTTCGCGATGACCATCCTCCTGCCGCCGCCCGGAACCAGCGTCGACGCGCTGGCGGCGTCGCTCACGCCGGCCCGGTGGAACGCCATCATCGAGGGACTGGCCCCCCGCACGGGCTGGTTCGTCGAGATCCCGCGCTTCACGCTCACGTACAGCCGTGAGCTGAAGGACGACCTGATCGCGCTCGGCATGCGCGATGTGTTCGTTCCCAGCCGCGCGAACCTCGCCGGCATGTCGGAGCGGGGCGACCTCTACGTCGGCTTCGTGACGCACAAGGCGTTCGTGAAGGTGGACGAGGAGGGCACCGAGGCGGCCGCCGTCACCAATACCGGCATCCGCGTCACCTCGATGCCGCCGGGGTTCTACGTCAACCGGCCGTTCGTGTTTGCCATCCGGGAGCGGCTGTCGGGGACGGTGCTGTTCGTGGGGAAGGTCGCTCGGATTCCGTAAAGGCCCCTCTGGTTCGCACCCCGGCCGCCGCGGTGCAGGCGACTCGAGGTGCGGCGGGCGGTCCCGCGCAATAATTTCCGGGAGTCCCTCCCTTCCTCCCGGAGACTTGCAGATGGCTCTCGATCGCTACCTCCGTCAGCTTGCCCTGTTCGCGGCTGGCTGCGCGGTGACCACGCCGGTGGCACTCGCCCAGGATGCTGCGGCACCGGCTCCCCGGCCGATGACCTGGCTCGACATGCAGCACATGCGCACGGCTTCCGCTCCGGAGGTGAGCGCCGACGGCAAGTGGATCCTTTACACGGTCAGTTCTCCCGACTGGCGCGACGCGACCACCCAGAGCGACATCTACCTCGTCTCCGCCGAGCGCGGCGTGTCGTCCACCCGGCAGCTGACCTTCACGAAGAAGAAGAACGAGACACAGCCGCGCTGGGCACCCGACGGCACCTGGTTCGTCTTCTCGTCCAACCGTGACGCGACGCCGGCTCCCGGCGGATCCGCCGGTGCGTCGGGTGGCGGAGGTGGCAGTGGCGGTGGAAGCAACAATCAGCTGTACATGATGCGCCCCGACGGCGGCGAGGCGCGCCTGCTGACCACCGCGACGCCGGGCGTGACCTCCTTTGCCTTCAGCCGCGATGGCCGCTGGCTCGTGTACCGCGCCGGCAAGCCCGGCGCCGAGCAGCTCCACGCGCTGCCGGTCGCCGACCTCGCCGCCGGCCGCGATCCACAGGCGCAGCAGCTCACCCGCCACGCGACCGGGGTGGGGCAGTGGCAGTTCGCGCCCGATGCGCGGCGCATCTACTTCGTCACCGCCGACACCATCGACACCGACGAGCGCACCCGCACCGAGAAGCGCTTCACCGTCGCGGTGCGCAACGCCACCGCCCCAATCTCGAGCCTCTGGGCCTTCGACCTCGACGGCCGGCGCACCACCCGGCTCACGAGCGACACGACCATCAGCGTCACCGACTTCACCATCTCCGACGACTCGAAGTGGATCGGGTTCCGGGCGCTGCCGAGCGACCGCTACAAGCGCGGCATCACGGAGCAGGGAATCCACTCGAATATCTACCTCGTCGAGGCCTCGACGGGGCGGATCGAGCAGCTCACCGGCAACACCGAGGTCGCCGAGAGCGCGCTCAGCTTCTCCCCCGATTCGCGGCTGATCGCCTTCGCCGCATCGGATGACACCACGCGCTACAACATGAAGAACAGCCGCGCCTACGTCCGCGCCGTGGCCGGCGGCGCGTGGCGCAAGCTGGGCACTGGCTTCGACGGTGACGTCAGCGTCGGCTTCTGGTCTCCCGACGCGCGGACGATCTACTTCAATGAAGGCGTCAAGGCGACCAACCAGCTGCACTCCGTTGACGTGGCCAGCGGCGCCGTGAGGCAGCTCACGAGCGTCAACGGCGTGCTCAACGTCAACCAGGACGAGACGAGCCGCCGCCTCCTGCTGACGTTCCAGGACCCCGCGGCGCCCACCACGACGTACACCGTCACGCGCCTCGATCGCATTGGCGATCGCAGGACGTGGACGCAGCTCACCGACCTCAATCCGCAGCTGTCCGGCATCGCGCTCGGCGCCGAGGAGGAGATCACCTGGACGTCGCGCGACGGGACCCCGGTCGGAGGCGTGCTCGTCAAGCCCGTCGGCTACGAGCCCGGCCGCCGCTACCCGCTGGTCGTCGCCCTCCACGGCGGCCCGGCGGCCGCCGATCTGCTGTCGTTCAATGGCGGCTACGGCTCGCAGGTTTATGCGGGCGCGGGCTACGTCGTGCTCAAGCCCAACTACCGTGGTTCCACGAACTACGGCGAGGCGTTCAAGAACGGGATCGTCGGGAACTACTTCCCGCCCGGCTACGACGACATCATGACCGGCGTCGACCACCTCATCGCCGATGGACTCGTGAACCCGGAGCAGATGGGCGTGCTCGGCTGGAGCGCCGGCGGGCACTGGAGCAACTGGATCCTCACGCACACCGACCGCTTCAAGGCGATCAGCTCCGGTGCCGGCACGTCGAACTGGATCTCCATGTACGCGCAGAGCGACGTGCAGCGGAACCGCCAGTACTACCTGGGCGACAAGCTGCCGTACGAGGACTTCGACGCATACTGGAACCAGTCGCCGCTCAAGTACATCGCCAATGCGAAGACACCGACGATGATCCACGTCGTGGAAGGCGACCCGCGCGTCCCAAGCCCGCAGAGCGTCGAGCTGCACATGGCGCTGAAGAAGCTGGGCGTGCCGACCGAGCTGTTCATCTATCCCGGCAACACGCACGGGATCCCCGATGCGCGTAACCGGCTCCTCAAGAGCACCGCCGAG
>JACDHQ010000131.1 GCA_013820975.1 Gemmatimonadaceae bacterium | reverse complement strand
CCGCAACATGGGCTCGATGCTGGTGAAGGGGGCGACCCCGCTCGAGATCCTGCGCCAGTACATGGCGAAGGGGGACTCGCCGACGCGCGGGCGCGAGCTCAACATCCACTTCGGTGACCTCGAGCGCGGGTTCATCGGCCAGATCTCGCCGCTCGGCGACATGGTACCGGTGATGGCGGGGGTGACGCTCTCGTTCAGGATGCGCGGCGAGGACCGCGTCGGCCTCGTGTATGTCGGCGATGGGGCGACGTCCACCGGCGCCTTTCACGAAGGCATCAACTTCGCCGCGGTCAATCGGTGCCCGCTCGTCGTCATCGTCGAGAACAACGGGTACGCGTACTCCACGCCGACGTCGAAACAGACGCTCGCGAAGCAGTTCATCGACAAGGCGATCGGCTACGGCATCCCCGGTGAGCAGGCGGATGGCAACGACGTGCTGGCCGTGTACGACGTCACGAAACGCGCCGTCGACCGCGCGCGGCGTGGCGAGGGGGTCACGCTCGTCGAGCTGATGACCTACCGCCGCAAGGGGCATGCAGAGCACGACAACCAGTCGTACGTGCCTGACGGCGAAGGGGAGCGCTGGGCCCGCGAGAACGATCCCATCGACCGGTACGTCGCGCGGCTCACCGGTGAGTTCGGGGTCGAGCAGGCGGAGCTCGACGCGATCGATGCCCGCGTCCGGCAGGAGATCGACGCCGCGACCGACGAGGCCGAGCAGTCGCCGATGCCGGAGCCGATGGATGCGCTCGTGGGCGTGTATGCCGACCCCACCGTCATCGAGCCGCTCTGGTTTCGCGAGGGAGGGCGCCTCGGCACCGAGACGCATGAGCGCCCCGAGGGATGGGGGACCTGGAGCGAGTCCAGGGCGGGCAGCACCCCCGCGCGTGAACCGCAGGAGAACGGCTGATGGCCGAAGTCACGTACCTCGAAGGCATCCGCCAGGCATTGTTCGAGGAGATGGAGCGCGACGAGAACGTCTTCGTCCTCGGTCAGGACATCGGTGCCTACGGCGGCGCGTTCAAGGTGACGGAGGGGTTGCTCGACCGCTTCGGCGAGCAGCGCGTCATCGACACGCCAATATCGGAGATCGCGATCGTCGGCGCGGCAGCGGGGGCGGCGCACATGGGCATGCGGCCGGTGGTCGAGATGCAGTTCATCGACTTCATCGCCAATGCCTACGACATGCTCACGAACTACGTCGCGACCGCCCGGTATCGGGCGTTCCTGCCGTGCCCCATGGTGGTCCGCGGGCCGAGCGGCGGCTACGTCCGCGGCGGCCCGTTTCACTCGCAAAACCCCGAAGCCGGCTTCGTCCACACCCCGGGACTCAAGGTGGTGTATCCGGCGACGACGGAGGACGCGCACGGGCTCATGAAGTCGGCGATCCGCGACGACGACTGCGTGCTCTTCTTCGAGCACAAGTACCTGTATCGCCGGGTCAAGGGCACCATCGACCCTGGCCACGTCGTTCCCCTCGGAAAGGCCCGGGTCTCGCGCGAGGGCACCGACATCACCATCATCACCTACGCGGCCACGGTCTGGAAGGCGCTGGAAGCGGCGGAGCAGCTGGCGGCCGAGGGCGTTTCGGCCGAGGTCATCGACCTCCGGTCGCTCGTGCCGCTCGATGAGGACACCATGCTGTCGAGCGTGCGGAAGACGAACCGGGCCCTGGTGGTGCACGAGGACACCCGGACCGGGGGCTTTGCCGGCGAAATCATCGCCCGCATCAACGAGCATGCGTTCGAGTGGCTCGATGCGCCGGTGCTCCGGGTGACGGCGGCCGACATCCCGCTGCCGTACTCGCCGCCGCTCGAGGACTACGTCCTGCCGCAGGTGGCGGATATCGTGTACGCCGCACGCCGCACGGTGAACTACTGATGGCGAACGGGCCGGACCGCGGCACGCGGGCCTGGGGCTACGTCGGGGCAGGGTGCCTTACATTCTTTGGCGGGTTCTTTGGCGGCGGCATGATCGGGGTCTTCGTCGGCTGGGTCGTGGGCCTGGTCCAGCGCTGCAGGCCGCCGGAGGGGACGTTTCCGATCTGCAACATCCACCCGTACTGGTTTACCGGGATGGTGCTGGGTGCGATCCTATTGCCTACAGTGACGATCTGGCGGCTGAAGTCGAGCGACGCCCGGTCGGACGTTTCCAGAGAGCGAGGAGAGAGCGGTGGCACGAGTTGATATCGTCATGCCCCAGATGGGGGAGTCGATCGCGGAGGGGACGCTTTCCCGCTGGCTGAAGAAGGTCGGCGATGAGGTGAAGCGCGACGAGCCGCTATTCGAGATCTCGACCGACAAGGTCGATGCCGAGATCCCGGCGCCCAGCGCCGGCGTGCTCGCCGAGATCCTGGTGCAGGAAGGCGAGACCGTCCCGGTGCAGGCCGTGGTGGCGCGCCTCGAGACGGAGAAGGGAGCGTTGACGGCGGTCGGGGGTGGGGGGGCGGGGGCCGGGAACGAGGCCCCGGCGTCCGAGGCGCCAAGGGCACCTGCTGAGGCACCGGCCAATGCCTCTTCGGGCGAAGCCGGTGGCAGCGGCGCCGCAGCGGCGGCGCCTGCCGGTGCGACTGGCAATGGAACCCCCGGGTCCGGACCCCAGTCTCCATCAGACCTTGGCGAACGGCTTCGCACGAAATCCTCCCCGGTCGTTCGGAAGATCGCGGCCGAGCACGGCATCGACATCTCCGGGATGTCCGGGTCGGGCATCCAGGGGCGGGTGACCAAGAAGGACATCCTGTCCGCGATCGAGTCGGGAGCGGCACCCGCCGCCCGCAGCGGGCCGCCGGCCGCCGGGGCTTCGATGCACGCGCCTCACGGGGCCGTGCAGCACGGGCCTGCACCGCAGCCGTGGCCTGGCGACGTCGTCGAGCCGATGTCGCGCATCCGGTCGCTCACCGCCGACCACATGGTCGCGTCGAAGCACACGAACGCGCACGTGACGTCGTTCTTCGAGGTCGATCTCACGCGGGTCGCGCGCATCCGGGCCTCGATGCGCAAGGACTTCGAGGCACAGTCGGGGCAAAAGCTCACCTTCCTGCCGTTCATCCTGCAGGCGGTCACGCAGACGCTGAAGGCGCACCCCATCCTCAACGCCAGCGTCTCCGGCAACAGCCTGATCTTCCGGAAGCAGTACAACCTCGGCATCGCCGTCGCGCTCGACTGGGGACTGATCGTCCCGGTCATCAAGCGCGCGGACGAGCTTTCGCTCACGGGCCTGACGCGGCAACTGAACGACCTCGCGACGCGGGCGCGGGCGAAGAAGCTCAAGCCCGAGGAGGTGCAGGAGGCGACGTTCACGATCACCAACCCCGGGGTGTTCGGCTCGCTGATGGGCACGCCGATCATCCCACTGGGCACCACCGCGATCCTCGGCCTCGGTGCGATCGAGAAGCGCCCGAAGGTGATCGCGGGCGCCGACGGCGAGGATACCATCGCCATCCGCACCTGCGCATACTTCTCCCTGTCGTTCGACCATCGCGTGGTGGACGGGTCCGATGCAGACCGGTTCCTCGCGCAGCTGAAGAAGACCCTCGAGACGCTGCCCGATCCCTCGGGCGCCTGACGGACGCCGATCAATGCCCAAGGCCCTTACCGTCCAGCGTACGCTGGTGATCCCGCCCGACCGCGAGCGGTTTCACGAGCGCATGCTGCGCAAGCGTGAGCACTACGCGCAGGCAAAGTGTCGGTACTGGGTCGTCGAGGAGGCCAGCCTGCCCGGCGCCTTCCTCGAGTTCTTCGAGGCGCCCGACGCCGAGACGCTGACGCGGGCGCACGAGGCGTCTCCCGAGCGCGTGCTCGATCCCCGGCGCATCTATTCTGAAGTGGAGCTACCGTAGGATGCCGACCCGCACCATCTCTCCGGACGGCCGTGCGTGGCGCGTCTTGCCCTCCGGCCGCATCACCCCACTCGAGTTCGATGAGTACGGGTTGATCTTCGTCACGGGCACCGACGCCGAGCGCGAGGTCCGCGTGACTCGTTACTCGCCGCAGGGCACCCGCTCGCGCGAGCAGTCGCTCGCCGAGCTTTCCGATGCGGACCTCGTCCGCCTCTTCGAGCAATCCCAGCCGAGCGATACCTCGCCCGAGGCCGGATACCTCCCGTGACCGGCGGCCCGGCGCCGCTGCCCTTCGTCGACCTGCACTGCCACTCGACGGCGTCCGACGGCGCGCTTCCTCCGGCCGCGGTCGTCGAGGAAGCGCACCGCAAGGGACTCCACGCGCTGGCGCTCACCGATCACGACACAGTTGCCGGGCTCGCGGAGGCGCAGGCGGCCGGCGAACGGCTCGGCGTGCGCATCGTGCCCGGGGTGGAGCTGAGCGCCGTCGAGAACGATGTCGAGACCCACCTGCTCGGGCTGCATCTGAGCGACGTCGGCATCATGGAGCAGCGGCTCATCGCGCTGCGCGACATGCGCCGCACCCGCGCCGAGCGCATGGTCGAGCGCCTCAACGCGCTCGGGGTGCCGGTGACGATGGAGCAGGTGCTCGCGAACGCGGCCGGCGGCGCCATCGGCCGCCCCCACGTTGCGCGCGCGGTCGTGACCGTCGGCTCCGCGGCGGACATGCGCGAGGCATTCGACCGCTACCTCGGCAACGGACGGCCAGCGTGTGTCGGCAAGGATCGCCTCTCGATGCGGGATGCGATCGGCATGGTCCACGAGGCCGGCGGCATTGCGTTGCTCGCCCATCCAGGCGAAGCGGCCAACCGCACGCGGCTCGTCGCGCTGGCCGAGCAGGGGCTCGACGGCTGCGAGGTGCGCCATCCCGGCCACTCGGACGAGGCAATCGGCCGCATCGGCCGGCTGGTGGAGGATCTCGGCCTGCTGCCGAGCGGCGGCTCCGACTGGCACGGCACATTCGACGGATGGCGCACCCTTGGCGTGATGCAGGTCCCGCTGGCTTGGCTGGAGCGGCAGGACGCGCACCTCGCTGCCCGGCGTGCAGGCCAGCGGGCGGTCCAGGCGACATGATGCCGGCGCGCCCGACGGCCCTCGTCACCGGTGCCGGTCGCCGGCTGGGCCAGGCAATCGCCGTGGCGCTCGGCGCGCGCGGCATGCACGTGGTTGTGCATTACCACGCCAGCGACGCAGGCGCCCGGGCGACCGCGCAGGCGATTGACGACGCTGGCGGAAGTGCGTCGCTGGTGCAGGCCGATCTGCGCGATCCGGCGGCGATCGACCCGCTGCTCACCCGCACGCTCGAGAGTACAGGAACGCTCGACGTCCTCGTCAACTCCGCGGCCGAAATGGTGCGGACGCCGGTCGGGGAGGTGACGGTCGCGCAGTGGGATGCGCTGTTTGGCCTCAACCTCCGCGCGCCCTTCTTTCTCGCCCAGGCCGCAGCGCCACACCTGCGGCGTGTGCACGGATGCATCGTCAACATCGCCGACATCGCGGCCGACGAGACGTGGCCGGGATTCATCCCGTATTCGACGACGAAGGCCGGACTCGCGCACATGACGCGCGCCCTCGCTCGCGCCCTCGCGCCGGATGTCCGAGTGAACGCCGTGGCCCCCGGTGCCGTGCAGCTGCCGGACGACTTCGACGACGCCATGGCGTCGCGGCTCGCCGAGACGACTCCGCTTGGGCGGCTCGGCACCCCCAGCGATGTCGTCGGCGCGGTCCTCTACCTCCTCGACGCCGGCTACGTGACCGGCCAGGTGCTCGCCGTGGACGGCGGGCGCCTCATCCGTGCCTGAATCCCGGGAACCACTCACCTTCGGCACCGTCATCATCGTCGGCGGCGGGTGCTATGGGTCGTATTACCTGCGGCAGCTCGAACGCGCGTCCGCGGCGCACGCGCTGGCCATTGACCGCCTGCTGATCGTCGACCGCGATCCGGGGTGCCAGGTTGCACAGCGCGGGCGCGATGCCGCGCTGCTCCTGCCCGAGATCATCACTGCCGAATGGACGGCGTTCTTCGCCGAGTATCTGGGGCACGCTGCCGATTCCCCTGGAGCGGGGGCGCGCGATGCGATCGTGCCGTCCCCGTTGATGCCCCACCTGTTGTTCGACTGGCTGCGTGCCCGCATCGCGGCGGCGCACCCGGACCGCTCGGTCGAGCACCGGCCGCTCGAGGCCGAACTGCCGGTCCCGTGGCAGCGTGCGGGTGACGACGGCACCCACTACGCGAGCTTTGCCACCTGGATGTGTCCCATCAATTGCATCGAGCCGCCACGCTGCCCGCATACGCGGGCGACACGCGACTGGACGATGCCGGTGGCGCTTGAGCGCCATGCCGCCGCGGCACCCGTACCGCGTGGCGCCGGTCCCTATGTCTTTCACTGCACCCACCGCGCCTACGGCGTCGGCATGGTCGACATCGCGCCGGTCCTGGCCGCCGAGGCGGACCTCCGGCGCCGGGCTGCGG
>JACDHQ010000130.1 GCA_013820975.1 Gemmatimonadaceae bacterium | reverse complement strand
CACGCACCGGGAAATGCCTACGCCGCGTGGGCCGAATGCCGACTGCCGCGACGAGCGTGGCATGCGAGGTTGTAACGGTGAACGAATCAGCGCCCGCCCCGGGCGTTCCCGCTGGAGGTCCCCGATGCTACGAGTCCAGGATATCATGACCACCGATGTCGTCACCGTGAGCCCGACGACGACGCTCCGGCAGGCCGCCGAGCTGTTCGCGCAGCGTCACATCGGCGGGGCGCCGGTGGTGGACGGCCAGCAGGTCGTCGGTGTCGTCTCGGCGACCGACATCCTCACCTTCGCCGCCACCGCACCGCCGCCGCGCGAGACCGAGGGGGACACCGACGACGAGTGGGTACCCCCATCGGACGAGACCACCTGGGATGCGGATGACGACGCGGCATCCTTCTTCGCCGACCGCTGGGTGTACTCCGAGTCGGACACGGTGGACTACTTCGCCGAATCGACGGGCCAGCCGGGCGTCGCCCTCGATGGCCACACGGTGTCCGAGGTGATGACCCAGGGCATCCTCTCGCTGGCGCCCGGCACCGACGGCGCCGTCGCTGCCGAGCGGATGCGCACGTCCGATGTGCATCGGCTCCTGGTGATGCGGGACGGCGCGCTGGTCGGAATCCTCTCGACGACCGACCTCGCCCGCGCGATTGCCGACCGGCGCGTGGGGAAGCGCACGTACGTCTTCGACCGGCGGCGCTAGCGGAGGTCACACCGCCGTGGCCGGCCGCGGCAGCATCGGGCCACGGCGGGCGGGAGGCGGGCGGGCATCATGACGACGGCGCGATGAGGTGTACGTCGCGCTGCGGGAACGGGATCACGATTCCGCCGGCCTTGAGCCCGTGCCAGATCATCTCATTGAGGTTCGACTTGATCTGGCGCGCCGTCCACGGATCATGAATCCAGATGGCGAGCTCGAAGAGGACCGCCGAGTCGCCGAACTCGGTGAGGATGACCCGCGGCGCCGGATCATCCAGTCGCTCGGGGATCCGGTCGGCCGCAGCGAGGAGGATCTCCTTTACCGCATCGAGGTCGCTCCCGTAGCTCACGCCGACCGTCGCACGCAGGCGGTAGGTCTGGTCGCGCAGCGTGTAGTTCGTCACGGTATTCTGCGAGAGGACCGAGTTGGGGATGATGATGTCCTCTTCGTCGCGCGTCCGCGCGACGGTGGCGCGCAGCCCCATGCCCGTGACCTTCACGACTCGACCCTCGATCTCCAGGATGTCGCCCGGCTTGATCACCCGCTCCACCAGCAGGATCACCCCGGCCACGAAGTTCTGTGCGATGTTCTGCATCGCGAAGCCAATGGCGACCGCGAAGAATGCCCCCGCGGTAAAGAGGGCGCCGAGATTCACGCCGATCGTCTGCACGGCGACCCCGAACCCGACGAGCAGCACCCCGTAGTTCACGAGGCGGGCCGTCACGGCGATCGCACCCATGTCGCCGCCGGCGCGCCGCGACAGCGTGCGGCGCGTCCCTACCGCGGCCAGCCGCGCCACCACGACGGAGAGGAAGAGCAGCACCCCGAACGTCACGAGCGTCGCCGCGGTCACCGGCGTCTGGCCGATGGTGAAGATCGGCGTGTTCCAGAAGCGGCCGATCACCGGGACGGAGTCGGGAGGGATGCGGGGAAGTTGTGCGAGCAGGAGCATGATGGAGGCAATGTGACGAACCCGGGCCCGTCGCGCAGCCATGCGTGCGAAGATGGCTGGGGGCCGCACGCGACGGCGCCGGTGAGCCCGTGGCCTGTGCAGCGCCCCGTCACTGACCCTACTTTCCCGGCATGCACCACGTAGACCCTGCCCTCCTGACGATCGCCTGGGCGACGGTGGCCGGGCTCCTCGCCCAGGTCGTCGGCGCCCGCTGGCGCATTCCTGCAATCGTGCCGCTGCTGGTCATGGGGATGCTGCTCGGCCCCTCGGGACTCGGGGTGGTCCAACCGGCCTCGCTGGGCGGCGGGCTCTCCGTCATCGTGAAGCTGGCGGTCGCCGTCATCCTGTTCGACGGGGCGCTCAACCTCCGGCTGCGCGAGCTGCGGCAGGCGGCGCGCGAGGTGCGCAACCTGGTCACGATCGGCGTCCTCGTGACCTGGATCGGCGCGACGCTCATCGCATGGAGCATCGCGCAACTTTCCCTGCCGGTTGCGATCGTCTTTGGCGCGCTGATGACGGTGACGGGTCCAACCGTCGTCCAGCCGCTGCTGCGGCGCGTGCCATTGCCGCGCCCGGTGAAGACGGTACTCGAGGGCGAGGCGATCATCATCGATCCCATCGGCGCGGTGCTCGCCGTCGCCGTCGTGGACATTGTCCTCGGATTCCAGGGTGTCGCGCCCCTCGGCGTCATCGGCGGTGCCTGGGCGTACGTCGGGCGCCTGCTGGTGGGCCTCGTCTGCGGCGTCGCCGGCGGATTCCTTCTCTCCTTCCTGCTCAAGCGCCCCAAGCTTGTGCCGCACGAGCTGGCGAACCTCGTCACCCTCGCTGCCGTGTGGGGCGTGTTCGCGATCTCGGAGCAGCTTGCCGGCGAGTCGGGGATCGTCGCGTCGGTCGCGATGGGGCTGGCGATGCAGCGCGGCGCGGTGCCGAGCGAGCGCCGGATCCGCGCGTTCAAGGAGCAGCTGACGGTACTGGGCATCAGCCTCCTGTTCCTCCTGCTCGCCGCCAACCTTCCGCTCTCGGTGGTGATCGAGGAGGGATGGCGCGGGTTGCTGACGGTGCTCGGCCTCATGCTGATCGTCCGGCCGATCAGCGTCTGGATCTCGCTCCGCAACGGGACGATGGGCTGGCGCGAGATGGCGTTCATCTCATGGATCTCTCCCCGCGGTATCGTGGCGGCATCCGTCGCCTCGCTCTTCGCATTGACGCTCACCGAGGCAGGGCTCGTCGAAGGCCACCGGGTGCTCGCCATCACCTTCCTCACCATCGCGCTGACGGTGACGATCCAGGGGCTCACGGCCAACACGGTCGCCCGCCTGCTCGGGTTGCAGAACATGGGTGGCCGCGCGGTGGTGGTGGTCGGCGCCGGTCCACTCGGCCTCGCGCTCGCCGAGACGCTGCGGCGCCACGATCGGCCGGTCATGCTGATCGACCGGAACAGCGCGCTCGTGCGCCAGGCAAGCGCTGCGGGGTTCGAGACCTACGAGGGGAATGCGCTCGACGAGGACGTGCTGGCGAGTGCACAGCTCCAGGAGACGGAAACCATGGTCGCCGTCACCACGAACTCCGAGGTGAACACGCTCGCCTCGCACATTGCGGCAGACGCGTTCGGGGTGTCGCGCGCGTATCCGGCACTTGGACCCGCCGAGGAAGGCGTGAGCGAGCGCCTGCTCGAGCGCGTCGGCGGTCGGATCGCGTTCGGGCGCGCCCTCAACGTACGGGCGTGGGAGGGCGACCTCGCGGCGGGCAGGGCGCGCACCTTCGACTACGTCGTGCCTGTCACCAACGCGCGCAAGGGGGCGGTGACCGCGCGCGACCTGCCCGACTCCATCGTCCCGCTGGCGGTCATTCGCGGGGGAAGCCTGGAGATCGTCACCGCCGAGACGAAGTGGCAGGGCGGCGACACGCTCGCCGTGCTGACGACAGAAGCCGAGGACGCGGCCTCGGCACTGCTGAACAAGATGCACACGAGGGAATCCGGCGCGACGTGACGGCGTGGGTGCGTCAGCAGTGCACCGAGCGTGCAGTTCCCGACACCCGACCCGCGTCTCGCGGGCGCTTCACGGAGCAACGTCGAAGAACTGCAGCCCCGTCTCGCGATCGAGGACCCAGCGCATCCCCCACTGGTCCTCGAAGAGCAGCAGCGGATTGCCCTTGACGTCGTAGAGCAGCAACCGACCGCGCTCGCGCGCGACGCGCTCGATCTCCTCGATCTTCCCCACCACCCACCGGGGATACCGCCCCGTGATGCGCTCGAGTCGCGTGCGCACGCCGTACTCGTGCTCCAGGCGGTGCAGCATCACGTCGAACTGCAGCTGGCCCACGGCGCCGACGATCGGCGTGGGGCTCACCGTCTCCGTCGCCGAGGTAAAGAACACCTGCGCCGCACCCTCCTCCGTCAGCTGTCGCAGGCCCGCATCGAGCTGCTTCCGCTTCATCGGGTCGAGCAGCACCACGCGCGCAAAGTGCTCCGGCGCAAAGCGCGGGATGTTCTGGAACTCCACCGGAGCGCCCGACGAGACGGCGTCGCCGATGCGCAGCGTGCCGCGATCGTGCACGCCGATCACGTCGCCAGGCCACGCTTCCTCGATCGCCGTGCGCTCGCGGGCG
Source organism: Gemmatimonadaceae bacterium (assembly GCA_013820975.1). Lineage (GTDB taxonomy): Bacteria > Gemmatimonadota > Gemmatimonadetes > Gemmatimonadales > Gemmatimonadaceae > JACDHQ01. The sequence continues at coordinate 2,126 of JACDHQ010000130.1, read as the reverse complement.
AGGAACTGCTGCGGCGCGGCCAGGCGCATCGACTTCTTCGTCCGGACGTGCATCACCTCCATGCCCGCCTCGAACTTCCCCGAGCACACGCGCAGGAACGCGACGCGGTCGCGATGCCGCGGGTCCATGTTCGCCTGGATCTTGAACACGAAGGCGGTGAAGTCCTCGTCGGCAGGATTGATCATGCCGGTCGTCGTCTCGCGCGGCAGCGGCGGCGGCGCAAGCTCGAGAAACTCGCGGAGGAAGGGCTCGACCCCGAAGTTCGTGAGCGCGCTGCCGAAGAAGACGGGACTGAGCTCGCCGCCAAGGATGGCGTCGAGGTCGAAGGGGTGCCCGGCCTCGTCGAGCAGCAGGATGTCGTGCATGAGCTGCTCGTGTGCCTTCTCGCCGAGCAGGTCTGTCACCTCCCGGGCATCGAGTGCACCGACGGTCACCGCCGCGCGGCGCGCGCCGTGGTCGCGGCCGCGGTCGAAGAGATGGATCTCCTTCAGCCGGCGGTCGTACACGCCGACGAAGGCCCCATCGCGATGGATCGGCCAGGTGATCGGGTGGCATGCGATGCCGAGGTCCGCCTCGACGTCGCTCACCAGCTTCAGCGGATCCTCGCCGACGCGGTCGCACTTGTTGACGAAGGTGAAGATCGGCGTACGCCGGCGCTTGCACACCTCGAACAGCTGCCGCGTGCGTTCCTCGACCCCTTTGCGGTTGTCGAGCAGCATCACCGCACTGTCGGCAGCGACGAGCGTGCGATACGTGTCCTCGGAGAAGTCCTCGTGCCCAGGGGTGTCGAGGAGGTTGATCTGGAAGCCCGAGTACTCGAACTGCATCACGCTGGAGGTCACCGAGATGCCGCGCTCCTGCTCCAGCTTCATCCAGTCCGACGTCGCGTGCCGCTCGGCGCGGCGCGCCTTGACCGACCCGGCGAGGTGAATGGCCCCGCCGTACAGGAGGAGCTTCTCGGTGAGCGTCGTCTTGCCGGCGTCGGGGTGGCTGATGATGGCGAACGTACGCCGGCGCGCGATCGCGTCGGACAGGGTGGCGGCCTTTGACATCGGTGAAGGTTAACCGGACGCCTGCCAGGGCGTGACCGCGCGTCGTTTCGGTTGTACGTTCTGGGACGTCGGCCAACGACAGGTCGGCTGCCCGATCGACCCTGCTCTCCCGCGTGGGTGTGCCCCAATGACCGATTCCCGGCAACCGAGCGCCCTGATGGTGATCGACCGCCCGGAGGTGAGGGCGGTCGTCAGCCGCGCGCTCGATGGCGCGGGGTACGCGGTGACGGCAGGGGCAGGCATGTACGACGGGCTGCGGCTTGCCCAGCGGATGGCGCCCGATGTGGTCGTGGCCGACCTCGCGCTGTCCGTCGGAGACAGCCGAGCGTTCATTCGAGCGTTACGCGCCATCTCGAATACCGCGCGGGTCCCGGTGATCGCCATCGCAGGGACCGACCCGCTGGGTGCGGAGGTCTCCGCAAAGGGGCTGCTGGTCGATGCCCTCCTCGACGCCGACGTGTCGGAGGAAGTGCTGCAGCAGGCGGTGAAGCGGGCCCGGTCCCGGCGCAACCTTGCCGACGTGACGCCGGACATGCGTTGGGACACGCCAGCCGGCGGGTTGTCGGTGGTGGCCGCCGACGGGACGAAGTGGAGCGTGCATCACGTGAGCGGTCAGGACGGACGGACCAAGGAGACGCTGATGTTCGTGTCGCGCGCCGGCTACCTGCGCGTCGCCGACTTTCCCGAGAACTGGCGTTCCCTCCCCACCGAGCAACTGCTCGCGCTCGGGGCGCTGCGGCCGCGGTAGCCGCGCGGGTCCACCTCGCGCCGACCGGGTGCCGCCCGGCCGCGATCCAGTCCTACGCCGAGGCGATTCCCTCGAGCATCGCCTCGCAGTCAGCCCCCGTGGTCCGCCAGTTCATGAGCGTCACCCGCAGCACGCGCCGGCCATCGAGCACGGTGGTCGTGATCCACCCGTGCCCTGACCGGTTGTAGCGCTCACGCAGTGCGAGATTGTGCGCGTCGAGCGCCTGCGCGTCCATCGTTCCATTGCCGACGTGGCGGAAGCAGAGGATGTTCGACTCCGGTTCGTGCATTGCCTCGTAGCGGGAGTCGGTGGCCACCAGGCGGTGG
>JACDHQ010000129.1 GCA_013820975.1 Gemmatimonadaceae bacterium | reverse complement strand
CCGTCAGGGCCACGATGGCGATGGGCAGCTCGAACGTCACGCCCAGGGCCAGCGCCATCGGGATGGCGAAGCCGTAGTAGTCCGAGGCCGTGATCATCGGCGTCAGCGTCGTGGACTGGAACCCGTGCAGGAACTTGAGGGTGAGGGGCAGTACGACGAAGTACGCCATCGAGGCACCGATCGCGAAGAGCGCCACGGCACCGATGAGGACGGGAATCACGACCTTCTTCTCGTGCCCATACAACGCTGGCGAGAGAAAGGCCCAGATCTGGTACAGGATGAACGGGAGCGCGATGAGCGTCCCGATGATCATCGCCGCCTTCAGGGCGATCGAGAACGGATCTGTCGGGTGCGTATAGACGAGGTTCTGCCCGTTCAGGTACGGCAGCACCGGGGTGGCCATGACCCGCACGAGGTCGAAACGCAGCACCATCCAGAATCCGACGGCAACGCCGATGGTCAGCGCTCCGAGCGACCAGATCAGCCGCCAGCGCAGCTCCTCGAGGTGATCGAGGAAGGGCATCTCAATCTTCACTTGTTTCGGCGCCACCCAGCCTCCGTTGGTCAGCGCGACCTGAGCAGGTCGCGGGCGAGCGCCGCTTCGTCGGACCGCGGGTAATCGCGGACGATGCGCTCGAGCAGCGGCCGTGCGGCCGCGGCCTGTCCTGCCGCTCGCCGGGACTGCGCAAGCTTGTACAACGCCGTTGGCGCGCGGTCGGAACGCGGATGTCGCGAAACGACGAGCGAGTAGACCGAATCCGCCGCTGCGGTGTTGCCTTCCTGCGCATACGCCTCAGCGACGAAGAACTGCGCCGTCGGGACGACGTCGGCCGTGGGATATCGTACGATCAGCGTATCGAGTGCCGAGCGCGCATTCGCGGGGCTGCCGCGGTCGAGCTGCTCGCGAGCCAATTCGAAGAGACTGTTGGGACCCGGGAGCGCCGGACCGGCGGAGGCTCCCGGGTTGGAAGGCGCCGTGCCGGCCGCGCCGTCATTCCGGTTCTCGAGCGTCGCGCGAAGCTCCTGCAGCCGGCGCTGGCTCTGGCCCGTGAGCTCCTGCACCGCCAGCATCTCCCGGCCGACGATCTGGAACCCCTCGTTCATGTTCGCCTGCAGCCTGGCAACGCGAGTGGACACGGCCCGCAGCGTATCGTCGGTGCGCCGCACAGCCGCCTGCAGCACGCGCGCGTCCTGGGCACGGGCAGAATCCGAGGCGGAGACGGTCGCCCGCAGCACGCGCAGCTCGTCCTGCAGCAGCTGGACGTCCTGCCGCGTCGCAAAGCATCCCTGCAGCGCCACGGCGGCAAGCCACACCGCCACGCTGCGCGCGCCGCCGCGGATCATGGGCGCGGGCGCGCCAGCGGCGTCGCCGGGGAGGTGATCTCAAATTCGGCGCGCCGGTTCAGCGACCAGGCCGATTCCATCGAGCCCTCGGCCACCGGGTACTCCTCCCCGTAGCTCACCGCCTCGATGCGATTCGACGACACGCCGCGAGTCGAGAGGTAGCCCTTGACGGCAATCGCACGCCGCTGCGCGAGCGCGAGATTGTACTCTGCCGATCCGCGCTCGTCGGTGTGGCCAGCCACACGGATGGTGAGCGACGAATTGGCGAGCAGGATCGGGATCTTCGAGTCGAGCACCGCGCGCCCCTGCGCACTGATCGTCGCGTCGTCGTAGTCGAAGTACACGACATTGCCCAGCGTCGCCACCATCTCGGCCTGCTGCTGCGAGCCGAGCGCTGCCGCGTTGGCAATGCTGTCCTGCCGTGCCTGATCCGCACGGCGGCGCGCCTCGTCCGCGGCGGCGGCGTCCCGCACGCGGTTGATGCTGTCCTGGTTGATCGATGGGACGGCCGGCTCCGCCTCGATCGCGGGCGGCGTCTTGCGGCAGGCGCCCAGCGCGACGATCGCGAGTGCCGCGGTTCCAAGGACAGTGAGGCGTGCAGAATGGGTCATGTCATGCTCCAATCGAGAGAAAGTGTGCTTCCGGATGCCGGCCCATCACGGCCGGTCCGCGTATCGGTGCCGCCACAACCTCCTACCCTCAGCGTCGCGACCAGGCCGGCGCCCGCGCGCCCGGTGACCGGGTGAGCTGGCGCATGCGACCGCTCTCCACGTCCACGATCCAGAGCTGCCTCGCACCGCTTCGCGTGGACGTGAACACGAGGTGCCGGCCGTCGGGCGCCCACGACGGATCCTCATTCTGTCCTTCACTCGTCAGCACCCGCGTGCCCCGGTCCCGGATCGCGATCGTCTTGATCTGGAACCGCCCGGCGATCTGTGCCTGGTAGGCCACCAGGCGGCCGTCGGGCGACCAGTCGGAATTCGACTGGTACGACTGCTCGCCGAAGACGAACGAAGTCAGCAACTCCGTATTGGTGCCATCGGCGTCCATAATATACACCTCCGGCTGCCCCGCCCTGCTGGAGGTGAAGACCATGCGCCTGCCATCCGGGCTGAACGATGGCGACAGGTTCAGCGAGCCGCGGCCGGTGGTGATGCGGCGGGCCGACCCGCCACTCGCGCCGACCCGGTAGAGCTCCGCGTTTCCATCCTCGCCGGTGTAGGCATACACGATGTCCCTGCCATCGGGCGAGAACACCGGCGTCTGGTTCACGCCGCCGGCGGTCGAGCTGACGGTTCTCGCGCGCCCGGTCGCGAAATCATGCACCATCACCCGCGACCCCACCCCGTAGGTGTTGTACGCGAGCGCCGTCCCGCTGGGATGCCACGCCGGGGACAGTGGGGGCGAGACGACCGGGATGCCCGTCTCCATCGCACCGTCACTATCGACGACGAACAGGGCCGTGCCGCGCACGAACGCGATGCGCGTGCGTGCGATGCCACGCGTCCCGGTGAGCCAGCCTTCGATCTCGTCGGAGATGCCATGCACCGCGTGTCGCCAGTCGCGACTGAGGGGCGCGGGCGTCAGCGGAAAGGTCTGCGAGTCGAGCACCGACTGTCGGCCCACATCGTAGACGGTGACCTGCAGTCCCGCCGGCGTGGATGCGGCCTGCACGACGCCCGCGGCGCCAAGCCGGCCAAGCAGCGCCCAGTTCAGGGGCCGCCCCGCCACCGGTGCGAGGGATGCCGCGTCGGCGCCTGCCAAGGCAACGATGCTGACGCGGTTTCCGAAGTCCAGGTCGCGCTCGAGCATCGTGCGGACGGAGTCACCCTGCGGGCCACCCACCGGCAGCACCAGCACGCCCGGCCGTGCGCCGGCGCGGTACTCGAGCGTCAGCCGCACACCCTGCGCCGGGTCCTGCGCCCGGAGCGCAGTCGCCGTACAGGCAAGCACGATGGTGGCTGCGATGGCAGCAACTGGAGAGACGCGAGGCATCAACGAAAGAGCGAAGGGGTGAAGCTGATCGTCACCGGCAAGGCATCGTCGGTGAAGCCACGGGGGAGCGGACCGAAGGCGCGCGCCTGGCCGGCGCTTTCGATCGCTCCCTGGGCCTCGACATCGAACGAGTACACGCCGGACGACCGCAGGACGCGGATGTCCGAGACCGAGCCGTCACGCCGGATCAGGAAGCTGACATCGGCCACCAGCGCACGATTCCCACCTGGCCGGAATCGCAGCACCAGTTGCCGGACGATATTGTCGAGGTACCCACCATAAGGAAACTCGATCCCTGGTGTGCGCACCGTCGCCACGTCGGTGCCCGTTCCGCCTACCGGACCTCCACCCGCAACCGGCTGCGGTGTGGAGGGAGCAGGCCGTGGCGCATCGCTTGCCGGGGTCGGGGTCGACTGCTGGGCGGTACGCCGCGGCGGCGTCACCGGACGGGGCGTGAGGGCGACGTCCGGAGTCTGCGTCACCGGGCGCGGTGGCGGCTGCGCGGGTGCCGGCTGGGGCGCAGGCGGGGTTGCCGCGGGCGGCTGCACGACGCCGATCGCCCTGGGGCCCGGAGGGGCGGCGACGAGGTTGACGCGATAGACCGCCGGGAGCGGCGGACGCGGATCGGGCTGCATCGCCAGCATCGCGAAGGCGAGCCCGGCATGCACGGCGACCGACAGCACCATCGGGAGCGCGAGCCCGCGCTCCTCATTCGGCCGATCGATCGCGGCAGCTCCCATCAGGGAATCTCCTCCGCGTCCGTTACGAGCCCGACGTCACCGACCCCGGCGGCGCGCATCACGCCCAGGACGCGCACGACCGTCCCGTACGGGACCCCCTCGTCCGCCCGCAGGTAGATGCCCTGCGCCGCCTTCGCACCCACCAGCGCCCGGAAGGTGCCGCGGAACTGCTCGAATCCGAGGGGCGTCCCATCGGCATCGATGACGCCGGCTCGGTTGATCGTCACGACGAACCCGGCCTTCGCCTCCAGCGGACGCGCATCGGCGCGTGGCAGCCGGATGTCCAGCCCCCCCTGCATCATCGGCGCGGTGATCATGAAGATCACCAGCAGCAGCAGCATCACGTCGATCAGGCTGACGACGTTGATCTCCGCGTTGAGGTGCAGCCGCGGGCGCCGGCGGCGCCGCACCTAGACGTGCCCCTCGCGGGCCAGCATCGCGATGAGCGCGGTGCTGAACGTCTCGAACACCGCATCGACGCGGTTGAGCTTATTGGCGAGGATGTTGTATGCAAACGTCGCGGGAATCGCGACGGCAAGCGCTGCCGCGGTCGCAATGAGCGCCTCGGCGACACCCGGCGCGACCGCCGCCAGGTTGCCCGAGCCCTGCGTCGCGATCCCGACGAACGCGTCGATCACGCCGAGCACCGTGCCGAACAGGCCGATGAGCGGGCTCACCGAGCCGATCGTCGCCAGCCAGGGCAGGTGCCGGCCGAGCCGGTCCCGCTCGCCCGCTGCCTCCGTCTCGAGGATCAGGTGGAGCGTCTCCACCTGCGAGGCAGTGAGCGGCTCCGTGTCGAGCTGCGCGACCGCCACCTGCGCCGTGGGGATCGCGTCCGCATCCGTGCCGCGGTTGCGTGCTCGCGTCTCCGACACGAAGCGCATGGCCATCGTGAACAGCCGGGTGAAGGAGCTCTGGCTCGACTGGCGCACGAGCGCCGCCGCTGCCTCGATCCGCGGCGCCTGCTCGAACTGCCGCAGAAACGCACGTCCTGCGCGCTGCACCCGGCCGATGTCGCGCCACGCCGCGAACATCACGACCCAGCTGAGGAGCGAGAGGATGGCGAGAAAGACGAGAATGACCTGCGAGACCCGCGTCGCCTGCGTGATGAGGTCGAGCGCGGAGGTGGGGGCGGGATTGGCCGCCTGGAGCAGGAACGCGAGCACCACTAAGTCTTCCTCACGGGTTCAGCATGATCGGGTGCATCCTCATCGCCGCGCGCAGTCGCATCCGCATCGCGGCCTTCCCGGGCCGATTCGCTCCCATACCCGCCGGTCGTCGAATCGAGCCCGAAGAGGTAGCGCGCCGTGTCCACGACGCCGAGCCCGCGGCCGTTTGCCGCTGCAGCCCGCAGACGCACGGACGGGGCGTGGAGAAACTTGTTCATCAGGGCTCGCGACAGCTGCTCGACGGCCGATCGCTCGTCATCCGACAGGCCACCCAGCCGCCTGAACGCCGCCGACAGTTCCGCCTCACGGAGGCGGTCCATCTCCACGCGCATCGCCGTCAGCGTCGGAACTGCAGCGAGGCCGGCAACCCAGCCCCAGAACTTCGCCACCTCATCCGCGATGACCGCCTCCGCCGACGGCAGCTCGCCGCGCCGCCGGGCAAGGTTCGCGTGCACCACCGCCTGGAGGTCGTCGAGGTCGTAGAGGTAGACGCTGTCGATCTCGCGCGCCGAGGGCTCGACGTCACGCGGCAGCGCGATGTCGAGCACGCAGAGGGGTCGGCCGCCGCGACGTCCGGCGGCAGTGCGCAGGCGGGACGCCGGCACGACCGGAACCGGAGCGGCGGTCGAACAGAGCAGCACGTCCACGTCGTCGAGGGCGCCCCAGAACCCGTCGTCGAAGTGAATCGCCTGCGCACCGTAGCGCGCCGCGATCTCCTCGGCGCGGCCGAAGGACCGGTTGGCGACGATTGCGGCGTGAACGCCCTCGCCGGTGAACGAACCGAGGGCCAGTTCGGCCATCTCGCCCGCGCCGAGCACCATCGCCCGGCGCCCGCGCAGCGAGCCGAAGATCTGCTTGGCCAGCTGCACCGCGGCAGAGCTCACCGACGCCGCGCCGCGGGCCACGTGGGTCTCGGCGCGGACGCGCCCCGCCGCCAGCTGTGCGGTCTGGAAGAGCCGGTTGAGGACCGCCCCGGAGAACGCGCGCGACCGCTCCCATGCGTCCCCGACCTGGCCCTGGATCTGCGCCTCGCCGAGCACCATCGAGTCCAGCCCGGCGGTCACCCGGAAGAGATGCGCGGCCGCTTCCCGGTCGCGATGGATATACCCGATCGCCGAAGCGTCCTCGTCGAGCCGGCGCGAGAACTGCGACCACGCCGCGGGCGCCGGATCGGCGCCCGGTGTCCACAGG
>JACDHQ010000128.1 GCA_013820975.1 Gemmatimonadaceae bacterium | reverse complement strand
CCAATGGCCAGGTCGGCAACCGTGCTGAAGAAGGCCGTGATCGTGACGACCGCCGCCTGGATGCCGAAGTCGCCGGGGGTCAGGATGCGCGCAAGCGCGAGCCCGACCAGGGTACTGAGGAGCCCTGCACTGGCGTTCGCCGCCGCAGACCACGCAACACCGCGGGTGAGGACTGCGCGAAGGCCCGGGCGGCTGGGAGGAACGGCCGGTCCACTCACGCGCCGTGCACTCGCTTGTACTCGACATAGCGATACCCCGCGAACGCTGCGGCTGCTCCGGCACCGAGCGAAAGTTCCTGGAGCGCCGCAACACCTGCGGCACGACCGCGCACCGCCGCCGCTGGCAGCAGGAGCACGCCGCGCCCGAAGTGGTACGACGCCGATGCGATGCGGCGCGGCAGCCAGGCGTGCGCAGGGACCATTGAGCGCGCCACGTGCACGGCGGCGTTGCCGTTCCGGAAGGCACGGCGCAGCAGCCATCCGATCGTGACGCGCGAACGGGGATGCGTCTCGAACACCACAGCGGCAGCAGCCCAGGTGATCCGCGCGCCCGCAGCGTGCGCCCGCGCGAAGAAGAGGCTGTCGCTTCCGCCGCTGAGGCCGAAGCGCGCGTCGAAGTGACCCGGGACGAGGCCAAAGACGCGCCTGGAGACGAGCACGTTGGCGGTGTCGGCCACCTGCAGCATGGCCCCGTTCTCATAACGTGGGCGGAGGGGGAGGCCGCTCTCGACGAGCCACGCCGGCGTCCCGTCGGGATAGCGGTTCACGACAGGGCCGGCGACGACATCGGCACCGGTTTGCTGCTGCATGGCGAGCAGCTCCGAAAGCCAGCCGGGGCTCACCAACTCGTCGTCATCCGCAATCACCACCCAGTCGGCTCCCTCGCGCAGCGCAATCTCCACCGATCGATTGCGCGCCAGCGCAATGTTGCGCACCTGCTCGGTCGCTGTGAGGATGGGGAACCGGAATCGTCCGAGGCGGGTGTCGATGACGGGCCGTGCGGACTCTCCGTCGTCGTTGTCCACGACCACGACGAAGACCTCGGGGGAAGGCAGCGCCAGCTCGATAGCAGCGAGGCTGTCGAGGAACGCCGCCAGCATCACCGGCCTCCGGTAGGTGGCCACGCAGACGGCAAGCTTCATCGGCCGTCAGCCGAGTACGACGAAGTCCGGCTGGTCGGCCTGGCCGAGGAGCCAGCGGTACTGACCGACCGCGGATGTCGGCCTCGAGGTGCCCGTCCGGGGGCGGGCGACGGGGCGGACGCGGCCGAAAGGCGGATGACTGATAGAGAGTTCCTTTACGTGAGGCGGGGATGATGGCCCAAGTTACAACGAGACACGGGGTTGCGACAAGGTTGATGGGACTGACCTCAGGCACCCCGCAAATGATACATTGGTGACGCCAGGCCGGTCTCCCGGGAACCCCCCGGTGCGATCTGCCGGCTCGTCACGATTGCGTACGACGGCAATGAAAGGAATCATCCTCGCAGGCGGCACCGGCTCGCGGCTGCACCCCCTGACCATGGTGGTCAGCAAGCAGCTCATGCCGGTGTACAACAAGCCGATGATCTACTACCCGCTGTCGACGCTCATGCTCGCCGGCATCCGGGACGTACTGATCATCTCCACCCCCGAGGACCTGCCCCGGTTCGAGCTGCTCCTCGGCGACGGCGCCGAGCTGGGAATGACGATCGGCTATGCCGAGCAGCCGCAGCCTGAGGGGCTGGCCCAGGCCTTCGTCATCGGCGCCGACTTCATCGGCAGCGACCCGGTCGCACTGATCCTCGGCGACAACCTCTTCTTTGGCCACGGCCTCGCCGAGCTGCTGCAGCAGGTGCGCACCGGGTTGAAGGGCGGCACGATCTTCGGCTACTACGTGCGAGACCCCGAGCGCTACGGTGTCGTGGAGTTCGACGCCGCAGGCAAGGCAGTCGGCATCGAGGAAAAGCCGCGCACGCCCAGGTCGCACTTCGCCGTCCCGGGGCTCTACTTCTACGACAACCGCGTGGTCGAGATCGCGCGCGCGCTGAAGCCATCGCCGCGCGGCGAGCTGGAGATCACCGACGTCAACCGCGCCTACCTCGCCGACGGTGCGCTCGACGTGAAGGTACTCGGCCGCGGCATCGCGTGGCTGGACACGGGCACCCACCAGTCGCTGCTCGAGGCCTCCAACTTCATCGAGGCGGTGGAGAACCGGCAGGGGCTGATGGTGGGCTCCATTCACGAAGTGGCGTTCCGGATGGGCTTCATCGATGCCGCGGCGCTTCGGACGATCGCGGGCACGTTCGCAAAGAACGAGTATGGCGAGTACCTCGCGCGTGTCGCTGCCGAGGGGCCGCACGAGGGCGGGTTCGGCGGGGCGTTCGCGTGAAGGTGCACGAGACGCCGCTCCCCGGCGTGCTCATCGTCGAGCCACGCGTCTTCCGCGACGAGCGGGGTTTCTTCATCGAGGCGTTCAACGACGAACGGTTCCGCAGTGCCGGGCTGCCGGCGGTGTTCCGGCAGGACAACCACTCGCGCTCGTCGCGTGACGTGCTGCGCGGGCTGCACTATCAGCTCGCGCACCCGCAGGGCAAGCTCGTCTCCGTGATCCGCGGCGCGATCTTCGACGTGGCGGCGGACATTCGCGTCGGCGCGCCGACCTTCGGCCAGTGGTTCGGCATCGAGCTCCACGAGGACGACGCGCGCTCACTCTGGGTCCCGCCCGGCTTCGCCCACGGCTTCTGCGCGCTCGCCGACACAGTGGACGTCGTGTACAAGTGCACCGACGTCTATCACGCCGACGACGACCATGGGGTGGCGTGGAACGACCCGACGCTCGCCATCGCCTGGCCCGTCACCAGTCCGCGGATCTCCGACAAGGACGCACTGTACCCGCTGCTCGACCTGTCGCGCAACGACCTGCCGCGGTACGAGGCATGACGGCCCCGGTGACGTTCACGCCATCGACCGTGCTCGTCACCGGCGGCGCGGGGTTCATCGGCTCCAACCTCGTTCGCTGGCTGCTGCGCAACGAGCCGGCGCTCACGGTCATCAACCTCGACCTGCTGACGTACGCCGGCAATGTCGAGAGCCTTGCCGATGTGGAGGCGCAGCACGGACCGAAGGGCGACGGACGGTATCGCTTCGTCCAGGGCGACATCCGGGATGCTGAATTGGTGGCGACGGTACTGGGAGGGGCAAGAGAGGGACAAGGGATGAGGGGTGCGGGAACATTGGCGGCCGCAGTTCCCGCACCCGTCATCCCTCATCCCTCGTTGCCTTCCGTCAACTGCGTGCTGCACCTGGCTGCAGAGTCCCATGTAGACCGGTCGATTTCCGGTCCCGCCGAATTCGTGAGCACCAACGTGCAGGGCACGCTCAACCTGCTCGCCTGCACGCGCGCGGAGCTCGAGGCGAACCCGCGCGAGTTCCGCTTCGTCAACGTCAGCACCGACGAGGTATACGGCTCACTCGGACCAGGCGACCCCGGATTCACGGAGCGGCACCCGCTCGCGCCCAACAGTCCGTACTCCGCGAGCAAGGCCGGCGCCGACATGCTCGTGCGTGCCTATCGCGAGACGTTTGGGCTGCCCTGCCTCACGACCCGCTGCTCCAACAACTACGGGCCGTACCAGTTCCCCGAGAAGCTCATCCCGCTGATGATCACCCGTGCGCTCGGCGACCAGCCGCTGCCGGTGTACGGCGACGGGATGAACATCCGAGACTGGCTGCACGTGGACGACCATGCCGCGGCCATCTGGGCCGTCGCGACGCGCGGGCGGCTGGAAGACGAGGTGTACAACATCGGCGGCGAGTCCGAGGTGCCCAACATCGAGGTAATACAGCGGCTGCTCGCCGCCCTCGGCAAGCCGGAGTCACTGATCGCCTACGTGAAGGACCGCCCGGGGCACGACCGCCGCTACGCGATGGACATCACGCGCATCCGCGAGACGCTCGGGTGGCACCCGACATATACCTTCGAGCGCGGGCTCGAGGAGACGGTGGCGTGGTACGTCGCCAACCGCGAGTGGTGGCAGCGCGTGCAGAGTGAGGCATATCGCTCGGCCAACGCGATGTACCTCGCCGGCGACGAGGCGTAGCGCACGGTGCGGGTGCTGCTGCTCGGTGCCGGCGGGATGCTCGGCAGCGATCTCGCTGCCGTGCTGCACGATGGGGTCAGAGTCAGCGGGTGACCTGGGAGCTCATCGCGGCGGGCACGCGGGGGATCGTGCATGCGACGAACGGGGGCGAGCCGACGACCTGGTTCGGCATCGCCCGCGAGGTGTTCGCGCATGAGGGAGTGTTGCATCTGGTGACCCCCTGCACGAGCGCCGAGTATCCCACGCCGGCGCCGCGGCCGCGGCATTCGATGCTGGATACCGCGCGGGTGGAGTCGATCACCGGTGGGCTGCCGGCGTGGCCGGATGCCCTTGGGCGGTTTCTCGAGAGTCTCCAGCGGTAGGCGGACGGTGCCAGGCACGAGGAGCGCGAACCGTGCCATATGATGCCCAGACTTGAACATGAGGCCGTTTTGGCTCTATATTAAAGCCAGCGATTAACACAGGGTCGGTTTGGGTCCATACATGCTTCTGACTTTAACACGATCTACCATGACCGACCGGCAGGACAGGCGCTTGCGAGCGGGCAGGTATGTAGCGCAACCGACCGGGTACCGGGCGTTCATGCCCGCTTCGATGCCACCGGAGCCTCCGTTGGAATTCGACGGTGCCATGCAGGTGCTCCTGTCACGTGCCGACCAGGCCCTGGGACGGCTCGATGGGGCAATCCAGACGCTGCCGGATGCGGACATGTTCGTGTTCATGTACGTCCGCAAGGAGGCAGTGCTCTCGAGCCAGATCGAGGGCATGCAGAGCTCCCTTCACGACGTTCTCGCGGCAGAGGCGGAGTTGGCTTCGGCGGATACGCCGCGCGATGTGGGAGAGGTGCTGAACCATGTGCGCGCCGTCAACCTCGGGATGCGGTTGCTGCCGACGCTGCCGGTTTCGGTGCGCCTCGTCCGGGAGCTGCACCGGGAACTGCTCACGGGGGTGCGCGGGCAGGAGCGGAGCCCCGGCGAGCCGCGTACATCCCAGAACTGGATCGGTGCCGGTGGCGTGAGCCTGAGCGAGGCGAGTTTCGTCCCGCCGCCGCCGCACGCGGTCGCCGCTGCCCTGGGCGAGCTGGAACGGTTCATCCACGCAGAAGATGACCTGCCAGTGCTGGTGAAGATCGGCCTCGCGCACGCGCAGTTCGAGACGATCCACCCATTCCTCGACGGCAACGGGCGTGTGGGCCGCCTGCTCATCGCGCTGCTGCTCGCCGAGCGGGGGGTGCTGCTCCGGCCCGTGCTGTACCTGTCGCACTACTTCAGGCAGCACCGGAGCGCCTACTACGAGGCACTCCAGGCGACGCGTGACAGCGGAGACTGGGAGGGATGGATCACCTTCTTCCTGCGCGCGGTGGGCGAGGTGGCAGTCGAGGCAACGGGCACGGCCCGGGCGATCGTGGACCTTCGTGAACGCCACCGTCTCGCGATCGGTAATGACCTCGGCCGGAGCGCGGCCTCGGGGCTGCGTGTGCTGGAGTCGCTCTACCGGCGGCCGATCGTATCAGTGGCCGATGTCCGGGCGGTGACCGGGACGACCTACCAGGCGGCGAACGACGTCGTGGCCCGGCTCGAGGGGATCGGGGTGCTGCACGAGATCACCGGCCAGGTGCGCCACCGCCGGTTTCGGTACGACGACTACGTCGACCTGTTTGCGGAAGATCGCCGACTGATTCCCAACCAAAAACCCATCGTGTAGGGGGTACCAGCCGATGTCGGCTCGTCCCACTTGCTCCTGCCCCGCTTCCCTGCCGGCACCATCCGGTACACCAAGCGGGCAGGTCGCCGCCGCGCGCAGCGCGGGCGGTCCTGCCCCCCGAGTTGGTCAGTCCCAACAGGCCCGATAACTTTCCTTCGCACGCGGGAGCCGGGCAATTCATCGACACTTGCGCTCGTCGAAGCGACCGGCCCGGGACCGTTTTCCTGAATGCCTCAATCATGTTTCCGTCGTGAATATCACCGTCGTTGGGTCCGGCTACGTCGGGCTGGTCGTAGGCGCCTGCCTGGCCGAGACCGGCAATCGCGTCATCTGTGCAGACCTCGACGAAGGGAAGATCGAGGGGCTGAAGGGGAACGTCCTCCCCATATACGAGCCGGGGCTGGACGATTATGTGGAGCGCAACCAGCGGGACGGCCGCATCTCGTTCACCACGGATGTCGGTGGCGCCATAGGCCAGGCGGATGTGGTGTTCATCGCCGTCGGCACACCGCCCGGCGAGGACGGGTCGGCCGACCTCCGCCACGTGCTCGCCGTCGCCGACTCCGTTGGCCGCCACATGAAGCGCGAGACGGTGGTCGTCACCAAGTCGACCGTTCCTGTCGGTACCGCCCGCAAGGTCGCCGAGGCAGTCGGCCGTCATGCG
>JACDHQ010000127.1 GCA_013820975.1 Gemmatimonadaceae bacterium | reverse complement strand
GTCCTGGAGGTGCTCGCCGGCTACACCGACATTCCCGTCTCGATCACGACCAAGAGTCCGCTGGTGACGCGCGACATCGACGTGCTCGAGCGGATCGCCGAGTGCGCGGAGGTCGTCGTGCACATGTCGCTGATCACGGCAGACCGTGAGCTGGCGCGCCGCCTCGAGCCGCGCGCCCCGACACCGGAGGCTCGCCTGCGCGCCGTGAAACGCCTCCGCAAGGCGGGGATCGACGCCGGGTTCTTCATCATGCCCGTGCTGCCGGGAATCACCGACCTGCCGGAAGGGCTCGACCTGCTCGTGAAGCGCATGGCCGACACCGGTGCAACGCACATTGCCGCGAACGCCCTCCACCTCCGCGCCAGCGCGCGCCGGAAGTACCTGCCCTTCATCGAGGCGGAGTTTCCGGAGCTCGCCTCACGCTACCGCAATGCCTATGCGGGCGGCTACATGGTGAGCGAGAAGTACCGCGCGGGATTGCGGAGCTTCCTCGAGGGGCTGTGTGCGAAGCATGGCGTGCGATACGGCTATTCGAGCAACGAGGAGCCGCGCGCGTCGCGGCGGGCGGTGGTGGATGATCAGCTGGGCTTGGGGATATAGATCGTCGCGGATCGTCGTGGCGGTCAGTGGCTCGCGGCACGGCCAGCGGACGCGGATGACGCTGATGACGCTCATCCGCTCCTACCTGCCTGCCTTTGATGTTTGATTCATGGACAGCGGCGTTCCCGTGCCGTAAAGACAGGCCGCGTTCCCTTTGGCGATCCGCGTTCATCCGCGTCATCTGCGCCATCCGCGTCCCCCATGGCGCGTTGCGCGACGCCCCCTAACCAGGGATCACCGGAAATCCCGCGACCTGACCCCCGCCACCTCCGCCTCCAGCGCCTTGAACCGCTTGCCGACGACGTTGATCACTGCGCCATCCTTCTCCAGCTTCCCCTGCACGAGGATGAACGGCGAGCGTTTTACAATTTCCTCGTTCTCCTCCACCAGCTTCCGCGACACGATCACGTTGATCACGCCATGCTCGTCCTCGAGGAGCAGGAAGATCGTTCCCCCCGCAGTGGATGGCCGCTGGCGGATCGTCACCAGGCCGCCGACCGCGATCATCCGGCCAGCCGGCAGCCGGTCGAGGTCGCGACTGGTCACCGCCCCGCCGCGCTGGAGCCGCGGCCGCAGCGCATCCATCGGATGCCCCTGCAGGCTCAGCCCCGTCGCGTGGTAGTCGAGCAGCACCGCGCGATCGTGATCCTCCGGCGGCGCGTCGAGTGCGAAGTCGCGTGCCGGCGCGAGGGGGAGCACGTCGCCCACCGCGCGTAGCGCCTCCCACGTCGCCTGGCGGCGGTCGGGAGCCCACGCGGCGAACGCTCCCGCCCGCGCGAACGCCATGGCGTCGGCACGGGTGAATGCACATCGCTGCACGGCAATTTCCACCGACGTGAATGGCGCACTCGCCCGCGCTGTCACCACCCGCTCCAGCAGCTCCGTGCCCGCGCCGCGGATCACCCGCCACCCGATCCGTAGCGCCGGCTTCGCCTGATCGGCGGTGTCCTCGAGGGTGCAGTCCACCATCCCCTGCTGCAGGCAGGGTGGGCGCACCTCCACGCCGTGCTTCCGCGCGTCGTGCACGAGCATCGCGACGGGATAGAATCCCATCGGTTGCGCGTTGATCAGTCCGAGGTAGAACGCCGCGGTGTGATGCGCCTTGATCCACGTGGTTGCGTACGCGATGAGCGCGAAGCTCCACGCATGCGACTCGGGGAATCCGTAGTTCGCAAAGCTCTGCAGGTCATCGCAGATCTTCGCGGCCGTCTTCTCGTTCATCCGCGGCGACAGCGCGTCGTTGCGCACCATCGCCACCTTCAACCGTTCCAGCTCGCGCAGCAGGCGCGCCTTCTTGCGCTCGTTGCCCATCGTGCGACGCAGCGCATCGGCCTCGCTCCCCGTGTAGCCGCCGAGCGCCATCGCGATCGACATCGCCTGCTCCTGGAACACGGGGATCCCCTGCGTGCGCTTGAGGATCGGCTCGAGCGCCGGATGCGGATACGTCACCCCCTCGCGGCCGAGCCGCCGCTCGGTGTACGGGTGCACGAACTTCGCCTGGATGGGGCCTGGCCTGATGAGTGCGACCTGCACGACGATGTCGTACAGCCGGTCGGGGCGCGTGCGCAGCACCGACTGGATCTGCGCGCGGCTCTCGATCTGGAAGGTGCCGATCGTCTCGCCGCGCTGGATGAGGTCGAACGTCGCGGGATCATCCGGCGGCAGCGAATAGATCTCCGGCCTGTGGTAGCCACGCGACTCGATCGCGTCGAACGACTTCCGGATCATCGTGAGCCCGCCCAGTCCGAGGAAGTCGAACTTCGGCACGCCGAGCTCGTCGAGGTCGTCCTTGTCGAACTGGAGGATGGTGCGCCCCATCGTCGTCTGCTCGACAGGGAGGTATGTGCCGAGCGGCGACGACGAGAGCACGAAGCCCCCGACGTGCGTGGACCGTAGTCTCGGCACCCCATCAAACGCCGCGATCGTCCGCAGCAACGCCTCCCCGCGCGCGGAGTTCACATCGAGCCCATGCGCCGCACCCAGCCCGTCCCGGATCGCCTGCGCCCCCTCGGCGGGATCGGCGTAGTGCATGCGCTTGGCGAGCGCATCGGCGACCGCCAGCGGGTAGCCGAAGGCACGCATCGTGTCGCGCACGGCGTTGGGCGCGCGATAGGTCTGCGTGACGGCCGTGATGGCCGCGTGGCTGCGCCCCCACGTCTCGTACATGTAGTCGAGCACCTCCTCGCGCCGCTCGTGCTCGAAGTCCACGTCGATGTCGGGCGGCTCGGTGGTGCCGTCGGTGCGCGTCTCCGAGAGGAAGCGCTCGAAGAGCAGCCCGTGCTGCACGGGGTCCACCGCGGTGATCCCGAGGCAGAAGGCCACGGCCGAGTTGGCGGCGCTACCGCGGCCCTGGCAGAGGATGTTGCGCGAGCGCGCGAAGCGCACGGCATCCCACATCACGAGGAAGAAGCCACCGAAGCCGAGCCGCGCGATGAGCTCGAGCTCCTTCTCGAGCTGGGCCTTCTGCTCCGGTCGCAGCCGCCGCCCCCAGCGCTCGTGTGCACCCTCGAAGGTGCGCAGCCGCAGCATCGCGTTCGTCGTGTGCGTGCTCACGGCAGCATCCCCCGCGAGCGATGGCGGAGGGAAGACGGGCATCGGCGGCCGCATCCACGCCAGCTCGAACGCCTCGCACTCCCCGGCGATGCGCTGGCTCTCGCGCAGGCCCTCGGTGCGGCCGCTCCAGCGGCGCAGCATCGTGCGCGGCGACGGCAGTGCCCACTCGCCGTTGGGACGGAGCAGCCCGCGCGCCGATGCCTCGTCGAGCGTCAGGCCATGGCGATTGGCGGTGTGGACGTCGTGCGCGAGCCGCCCATCGGGATCGACGTATCGCGGATCATGTGCCACCACCCAGGGCACCCCCTCATGCTCGGCGAGGGCGATGAGGCGCCCCGCCAGCGCCGCCTCGCGGCCGCTGACGTGGTGCAGCTGCACTTCCACCGAGAGGCGACTCGCATCGAAGATGTCGCGCCACTGCCGCAGGGTCTCGCGGGCGCCAAGGTCGTCGCGCGCGTGCAGGCGTGATGCGAGCAGCCCGGCAGGCGGCCCGGTCAGCGCATGCAACCCTTCCGCATGGGCGGCCACCTGCGCCCAGGTGACGCGCGGCCGCCCGCGCCGTTCCCGCTGCCCCCCCTGCTCCCACTGCTCCCATGCCCCCACACGCGCGAGCGTGACCAGCGCGGCGAGGTTCCGGTAGCCGCGCGCATTGCGGGCGATGAACGCTGCGGGGTGCCCGTCGACGATGAGCTCCGCGCCGCCGAGTGGAGTGAGCACGCGTTCGCACACCGGGCAGGGATCGGCGCCACGCTCGGCGTGCATCGCCGCCTCGGTGCACTGCACGTCGCGCTGCGGCGTGCGCATGGCGAGCGCGAAGCGCACGAGCCCGCCCACGTCGGCGGTGTCGGTGACGCCGAGGTGGGTGTAGCCGAGCCGCCGCGCGCGCGCCGCGAGGGCCTCGGGGGTGAGGACCCCGTCGCCAAAGGAGAAGGCGGTGTGGGCGCGGAGTTCAACAAATGGGGACACGGGGGTCTTCAGATTTCCATCTGTACCTGGTGCAATCCGGTGCTCCAGCGCCGGGCCGGTGCAACTACACTGGACGGTCGCCTTGGCGAGCTGGCGCTCGAGCTCCGCGACACGCTTTGCCTGCGGATCGACGGGAGTCGCCGCTGGGCCGCGGCGTCGCGTGGGACCGGCCAGCTCGCCGCGTCGGGCTGGTGGACACCCCGGTATCGTGTACAATCAACGGAACGGGAGCACGAGCGGGAGCCATCTGGAGATCCTCGATCACCCTCAGACACTAGACTCAGGAGTGGTCGGTGTCCCACTCATGTTGGCAGAGAGGGTCAGGGTTCAATGGACACCAGTGGTGCCTTCATGCACCACTGTAACGGGAAAAACATGGATACACTCACCTCTACACTTCTTTCCGCTCCGGTGCTGTTCTTCATGCTCGGAGCCCTCGCAGCAGCCGCACGATCGGACCTCGCTGTTCCCGAAACGGTGGCCAAGGGATTATCGCTTTACCTCATGGCCGCGATCGGTCTGAAGGGTGGTGTAGAGGTTACCAAAGCCGGGATCGGGCCGGACTTGGTAAATGCGCTCGCCGCTGGTCTCGTCCTGAGTGCGACTATTCCATTCCTGGTTGCACCGGTATTGCGCACAATCGGCCGGCTTGATCGGATCAACAGCGGCGCCGTAGCAGCGCATTATGGCTCCGTAAGCGTCGTGACGTTTGTCACCGCCAGCCAAATCTACGGCAATAGCGGCTTTGCCATTGCAGGGTTCATGGTGGCGGTACTTGCCATGATGGAAACGCCAGCCATCCTGTCCGGCATCCTTATCGCGCGGCGGGACGGAAGCGGGCGTCTGTTCGAACCAACGCTGTTGCGAGAAGTGTTCTTCAATGGTTCCGTCGTCCTCCTTCTAGGCAGCTTCGCAATCGGCATCGCGATAGGGCCGCGCGGATTCGAACCGATCGAACCGGTGTTCCGCACAGGATTTACCGGCATACTATGCCTGTTTTTGCTCGACATGGGTCTGGTCGCCATGCGTCGTATCATTCAAACGCGATCGCTCACTATTCGGCTGGCCATGCTTGCAGTCGCCTTTCCGATTGTCAATGGAACGATCGGAGCGCTGGTGGGCACGGCGATCGGGCTCGATCCGCCGTCGGCAGCGGCTCTGGCCCTATTGGTAGCCAGCGCCTCCTATATCGCGGTACCGGCAGCCATGCGTCTTTCCTTGCCTCAGGCGGATGCCGGCCTTTATCTGGCAATGTCGCTCGGTGTGACATTTCCATTCAACATTGTGTTCGGCATCCCGATGTTTCGATGGATGGCCGAAGTCCTGGGAGGCTACTCATGATCGAAATGACCAAACGTGTACGGATAGAAGTGCTCGTTGATGCACCGATCGCTCCGAAGCTCGCGCAATTGGCTGAAGAGGCAGGGATCACCGGTCATGCCTTGTTGCGTGCAACGAGCGGTCGGGGTCGGCACGGCGCATGGTCCGAAGATCTGGTGAGCGGCGCGACCGCCAAATATGTTTTTCTCGCAATCAGCAACGCAGATCGGTCCGACCGCTTTGTTGAAGCGCTCGCTCCGCTCCTCGAAACCCATGGTCTCGTTGTGCTTCGCTCCGAAGTAGAGGTCGTGCGACCGGAGAGATTTTAAATCGATCTGGTGCCATACCGAGTAGCGGGTGCAGCAGGTGTGGAAGGCATGCTCGTCGTGGAACTCGAGGCTGCGAAGCAGCTGGCGGACCGTGCATGGCAGCCCGCGCTGATAGCCGATAGCTGATAGCTGCGTCAATCCCACCACCCCTGCATGTACCAATCGCCACCCCCGCGATAGAGCCACACGAGTACCCCATCCTCGCGCACGCAGCGGAAGTACTCGCGCGCAAATGGACTCTCCCATGTCCCCCCCGACACGCGCTCGGGGCCTGCAGTCTCCACCAGCCCATGCCAGCCGCGATCGTCGCGATAGCGGATCGGGCGTTCGTGGTCGCGGCGACGCTCGGTCTCGACGGCGATCTCGCGCGGTGGCGTCACGAGCTGCAGCGTGAGGTGCGGGCCCGCGGCGTTTGCGGCTGGCATGCCGATGGGACCACGTGCCGCCTCGCCCGGCGACACCGGCAGCCAGGACGTGCGCAGGTCGAGCAGCGGGTGCGCGCTGTTGCGCGGCTTCACCAGCACCGCGTCGCCCTGGTCGTCAGCGAGGTCGGCCACCGCCTCGACCACCGCGCCCGCACTCGCGAAGCCGCGATCGAACAGGTCCCCCTGCGCGCCATCGTTGCCGGTCACCCGGTCGATGCGCAGCTCCACGCCCACCACGGCATCGGGAAGCACGATACGCTCGAGCG
>JACDHQ010000126.1 GCA_013820975.1 Gemmatimonadaceae bacterium | reverse complement strand
CGCCCGCCTCCGAACAGCCCGGTGTCGCCCTTGTCACCGGTCTTGGTGTAGATCTTCATGGCGGAAAGATAGCGGGCCGGATCGCCACTCCTGCCGCCGCGTCCGCTTCGAAACTGGGGTCGAAACTGGGGTCAGTCGAAGCTGGGGTCAGAGTCAGCGGGGTTCTGCTCCGGGAACCTGGGGTCAGAGTCAGCGGGGTTTTGCTCCGGTTGGCGGACGAGCCTGCAGCCGCTATTTGTCACCGGCCGAAGAGTCCCAGCAGGCGTTGCGCCACCGAGCGCCTGCCCATCGCGCGGTCGAGATTCGAGAAGGTCGTGAGCGAGGGCGCCTCGACCCCGACCGTTCGCGCCCGGTAGGTGGACGGGAAGATGCGGGCGAGGTGCCGCTGCAAGCCGTCGGGGCTCGCCGGGAGCCGCGATGCGGTGATCCAGTCGTCGAGCGCCTGTCCCGTGGCCGCCGCCGTGGACCGCAACTCCGGATTCCGGGCCAGCATCATCAGGAGGATCTGCTCGAGGTCGGGGTCGAGCCCGGGAATCAGCAGCGACGGAGAGGGGAGCGGCTCGACCGCCACCTCCTGGACCATCCGTTCCGTCGACTCCTCATGGAAGAGCGGCTGCAGCGCCAGCAGCTCGAAGAGCACGATCCCGAGCGAGAACACGTCGCTCGGATGGCGCACCGTCCGCCCGAGCGCCTGCTCGGGGCTGAGGTAGTGCTTCTTCCCGAGCAGGATGCGTCCGTCGCCTGCCGGGTCCACGCTCGTCGCCGCCTTGGCGATGCCGAAGTCGCCCAGCTTGATGTGCCCGTCCCACGTCACCATGACGTTGCCCGGGCTCACGTCGCGGTGCACGACATCGAGCCGGCGTCCATCGGCATCGACCGCGTTATGCGCGAAGTCGAGCGCACGCGACACGCGGCTGGCGATGTATGCCGCGAGCGACGGGGGGATCGGCTCGCCCAGCTCGCGATGGCGGTCGATCAGGGCGCGGAGCGTCGGCCCCTGGATGTACTCCATCGCGATGAAGTAGTCGCCTCCCACCTCGCCGAGCTGGTACACCTGGATGATGTTGCCGTGGAGCAGGTTGGCCGAGAGCCGCGCCTCGTCGATGAAGAGCCGGAGGAACTCGGGGCGCTCGGCGAAGTGCGGATGGATGACCTTGAGGGCAATCCGCTTCGCAAAGCCGGCGGGGCCGAGCTGCTCGGCCTCGTAGACCGTGGCCATGCCGCCCGCGGCGACCTTGCGCACGAGCCGGAAGGCCCCTGCGTACTCGAGGCGGGCCTCGGCGGCGGGGCCCGCGCCGGGGTTGTCGCGCGGAGAGGGCGGGGCGAACGTTAGGGAATGGATCACGACACCAAGGACATTACGATCATCGGCGCGGGCCCGGTCGGGCTGTTCGCGCTGTTCTATGCCGGCATGCGGGGAGTGAGCGCGCAGGTCGTGGATTCGCTGTCCGAGGCCGGCGGCCAGCTCACCGCCCTCTATCCCGAGAAGTTCATCTTCGACGTCGCCGGCTTTCCCAAGGTGCTCGCCAAGGACCTGGTGGCGGAGCTTCGCGAGCAGGCCGCCCAGTTCGGCGAGCCGATCCACCTCAACCAGAAGGTGGTCGGCCTCGAGGAGGACGGCGGGCACTTCGTCCTCGTAACCGAGAACGACCGGTTCCCCACGAAGTCGCTCGTGCTGGCGGCCGGAATCGGGTCATTTTCACCCCGCCGCCTTCCGCAGCCCTGCGCCGAGCCCTGGTACGGGCGGGGGATCTACGATGTGGTCACGAACCCTGAGGACTATCGGGGGAAGAAGGTCGTCATCGTGGGCGGCGGCGACACCGCCTTCGACTGGGGAACGCAGCTGCTCGGCCGCGCCGCCCACGTGACGATCGTCCACCGGAGCGACCGGTTCAGGGCGCACGACGCGACGGTGCAGCAGTTCCGCACTGCGGTCGAGGAGGGGCGCGCCTCGATGCACGTCTTCCATGAGCTCGCGGACATCACCTGCGCGTCGTCGCCCGACACCTTCAGCCACCTGGTGCTCAAGGACATCAAGGCGAAGACGACGCGCGAGATCGAGGCGGACGTCGTGCTGCCGATGCTCGGCTTCGTGAGCGACATGGGCTGCCTCAACGACTGGGGGCTGCAGATCGCGAAGGACGAGATCACGGTCAACAGCCAGATGGAGACCGGCCGGCCCGGGGTCTATGCGGCCGGCGACGTGACGACCTACGCCGGCAAGCTGAAGCTCATCGCCGTCGGCTTCGGCGAAGCGGCGACGGCGGTGAACCAGGCGGTGCACTGGATCTACCCGGAGAAGAAGGTGAACCCCGGGCATTCATCGAACCTGGCGATCTTCGGGCAGAAGGATGACTGATAGCTATCAGCTATCAGCTATCGGCTATCAGCTAATATGGAATGCGGCTGCGCCGCTGCCGGATTGAGTTACGCCGCCACTCGACTACGCCGTTTCACGGTGCCACACCGGCACTCTCCCGCACGCCGCCACTCGACTATGCCGTTTCACGGTGCCACACCGGCACTCTCCCGGATGATGACCCTTTGTCCATGACACTGGACGAGTACGAGCGCCACGCGGCGCGGACGCGTAATGCTTCCCTCGACGACCGCGAGCGGCTCGCCGATGCCGCAGCCGGTCTCGCCGAGGAGGCAGCCGAGGTCCTGGGGCTCGTGCGCAAGCATCGCTACATGCGGCACGACCTCGACCGCGAGCGCCTCACCCGGGAACTCGGTGACGTGCTCTGGTGTCTCAGTGCGGTAGCGGGCGCAGTGGGTGTTACGCTCGATGAAGTCGCCGAGGCCAACCTGTCGAAGCTGCGGGCGCGATACCCCGACGGCTACTCGGACGAGGCAAGCAGGACGTCGCGCTGAGCGACCAGTGGTGGTGTCAGCAGCATCCTTCCCGCGTTGTGACGTCTCAAGAACCCTGACCTGGACTACCATGGAGATTCGTTCCTCCAACCCCGCATTCCGCAACGGCATCCTCGGGCGCAGCGGCACGCGCACGGCCGAGGACGGCGTGATGACGATGGGGGGCACGATCGGCAAGTCGTTCGTGCTCGTGGCGCTGACCATCGCGTCCGCGCTCTACACGTGGACGCAGGTCGCCGCGCGCCCCGCCGACGTGACCTTCCTCATGATGATCGGCTTCATCGGCGGCTTCGTGGTGGCGATGGTCACGATCTTCCGCCCGCAGGCGGCGCCGATCACGGCGCCGATCTACGCGGTGCTCGAGGGCATGGCGCTCGGCGGCATCTCGATGCTGTACAACACGCAGTACAAGGGGCTGCCGGTGCAGGCGGTGATGCTCACCTTCGCGGTGTTCATCACGATGCTCGTGCTGTACCGCGCGCGGGTGATCCAGGCGACGAAGCGCTTCCGGAGCGTGGTGCTGGCCGCCGGCCTCGGCCTCATGCTCTTCTACGTCGTGCACATCGTCATGAGCTTCTTCGGCACCGGGCTGCCGCTCATCCACAGCGCGACGCCGATGGGCATTGGCTTCAGCCTGCTGGCGTGCACCATCGCGGCGTTCTTCCTGATCCTCGACTTCGACCTCGTCGAGGAGGGAGTGGCGAAGGGCGCGCCGAAGCACATGGAGTGGTACGCCGGCTTCTCGCTGCTCGTCACCCTCGTCTGGCTGTACCTCGAGATGCTGCGCCTGCTCGGGAAGCTGCGCGAGCGGTAGGCCGCCGAGTCCAGGCAATGATGAAGAACCGCGGATGCCGGGAGGGTTCCTGGCATCCGCGGTTTCTCGTTGCGACTCTTCGATCGATCCGCGTGGATCGGCGTCATCCGCCCGATCCGCGTCCCCCATCGCTCGTGGCGAGATGCAACCCGCCGAGCGCCAGCCTACTTGTATGACACTCGTGGATCCGCCTTCGCATATGCGATGTCCGTCAGCAGGTTGACCATGACGAACAAGGTCGACAGGAAGAGCACGGCCCCCTGGATCGCCGGCAGGTCGCGGCGCGAGATCGCATTCACCACGTAGCGCCCGATCCCGGGCCATGAGAAGATCGTTTCCGTGAGGATCGACCCCGTCAGGTACGAGCCGAAGTCGAGCCCGAGCACGGTGATGATCGGGATCGCTGCATTCCGCAGCGCATGGCGGAGCACGACATTCTTCTCCGACAGCCCCTTCGCGCGCGCGGTGCGCACGAAGTCGCTCGCCAGCGAGTCGAGCATCGCGCTCCGCGTCATGCGAGCGAGGAACGCGATCGACCGCATGCCCAGCGCGAACGCCGGCAATATCAGGTAGCGCAGCCCGCCGCTCCCCGAGGGCGGCAGCCATTGCAGCGTCACCGCGAAGAGCAGGATCAGCAGCAGGCCCACCCAGTACACCGGAAATGAGATTCCGACGTACGCGAGCCCGAGCCCGAACCGGTCGATCAGGCCGCCGGGGTTGAGCGCGCTCAGGATCCCGAGCGTCACCCCGAGCGTCGCGGCAAGGAGCATCGCAGCGCCGGCAAGCTGCAGCGTCTTCGGGAAGCGCTCCTTGATGTCCTGGATGATCGGCCGCCCGGTGATGTACGAGTTGCCGAGGTCGCCGGTGACCACGTTGCGCACGTAGTGCCCGAACTGGACGGGGAGCGGATCGTCGAGCCGCAATTCCGCGCGGAGCCGGGCGATCGTCGCCTCGTCCGCCCGCTCGCCGACCATCGAGAGCACCGGGTCGCCCGGCGCGACGTACAGCAGCAGGAACGCGACGACCAGGACCCCGAACAGCGTCGGGATCGCGAGCAGCATCCGTCGCGCGATGAAGGTCCCCATCAGGGACTGCCGGATCCGATCGTCACGTTCATCATTCGCTGGCCGTTCGGGATCATCGGCACTTCGAAGCCCTGGATCCAGGGCTGCACGCCGAGGCTCGTCCTGGCGAAGTGCATGAAGATCATCGGCGCCTCGGTGAAGGCCAGGGCGTCTGCCTGCTTGTACAGCGCGATGCGCCGGCCTTCATCGAGCTCGCGACGCGCCGCGCTCACGATCCGGTCGAACTCCGCGTTCTCGAAGAACGACACATTGCCCCCCACGCCACGACTCGCGCTGTGCAGCAGTGGATAGAGGAAGTTCTCCGCATCGGGGTAGTCGGCGTACCAGTCCTTGAGGAACAGGTCGGCCTGCCCGTTGCGCGACGCCTCGCGCGCCGCTGCCGATTCCCGCTGCACGACCTTCACGCGGATGTTGGCGCTCCGCAGGAAGGCCTGCAGCGTCTCGGCGATGCGGATGTAGAGCGGGTTCGAGCCGACCCACAGGTCCACGTCGATGCCGTTGGGGTAACCCGCCTCCTGCATGAGCTGCCGGGCCTTGAGCGTGTCGTACGCGTACGCCTGCCGCGACGTCTCGGCGCCCTCCAGCGACGGCGGGATCACGCCGTTGGCCTGCGTGGCACCTCCACTCAGCAGCACATCGATGATCTGCGGCGCATTCACCGCGTGGTTCATCGCCTGGCGGACCCGCCGGTCGCGCAAGGGGCCGCGCGTCGTGTTGATCGCCACGTAGGTCATCACGAGCGCGGCGGTCGACTGCATCCGCTCCTTCTTCTCCGAGTCCGTTTCCCACGCCCGCGTCTCGGCGGCAGGAATCAGCACGATGTCGGTGTTGCGGCTCTCGAACTCGGCCACCGCGGTGCTCGGCTCGGCAATGATGCGGGCGCGGAGCGAGTCGGTCTTCGGCGCGCCCCCCCAGTACGCCTCGTTGCGGGCGAAGAGCAGGTAGTCGTCGTGCTTCCACTCGACGAACTTCCACGGCCCCGTCCCGATGGGCTTCTGCGCGAAGTCGGCGGGCAGCTCCGCGGGGACGATCGACGTCACCGGCATCGCCAGCAGCTTGGTGAAGATCGCGAACGGCTCCTTGAGCGTCACGACCAGCGTGCTGTCGTCCCGCACCTGCAGCCCGCGGATCGACTGCTGCCCCCCTTCGGCGAACTGCTCGGCGCCGAGGATGGGGTAGAGCGGCCAGCCGCTGCCGCCGCGATTCGCCGGGTCGAGCGCCCGCTGCCAGCTCGCGACGACGTCGCGGGCCGTGAAGGGCCGACCGTCGTGGAAGCGGACTCCCTGGCGAAGGTGGAAGGTGTACGTGATGCCGTCCTCCGAGACGTCCCACCGCTCCGCCAGCCCGGGCACCACCTTCGCATCGGGCGTGAAGAGCGTGAGCGCGTCAAAGAGGTAGCCCACCGCGCGCCCGGTGGGCACGTCGGTGGACAGCGCGGGGTCGAGCGAGCGCGGATCCGTCTCGTCGCGGGAGTCGATGATCGTGCGCCGGGACGGGGCTTCACCGGAGTCGCCCCCGCAGGCCACGAGGGAGGGTGCGGCGAGCGCACCGGCGAGGAGAAGCAGGCTGGGTAGTCGCATGGCGGAGGCGCGGTGCAGGAAGTGTGCGTGAGGGGTCGGGGGTTGGGGGCAGCAATGAGGGGAGGGGTGCGGGGTGCGGGAACTGGCCGAGCTCCGATCCCCCAACTCGATTCCGCCTCCCTCAT
>JACDHQ010000125.1 GCA_013820975.1 Gemmatimonadaceae bacterium | reverse complement strand
AGGTTCCTGAGGGCCGCCTTGACGACCTTGGCCCCGGCGTCCCCCTCGGACGCCATCTGGTCGATCCGGCTCCGCCTGACCGCCACGAGCGCAAACTCGGCCGCGACGAAGAACCCGTTCAGGAGCACGAGGACCACCACGGCCGCCAGGCGGAATGCGATCCCGCCAGCCGTGATCGCGTGCTCCGCGCCTTGCTCAACGGCCAAGCTGAAACCCCCGTCCCATCAGGTCGTCCAACGTTCATATGAAAGGTATGGCAAAATGCCATACCGCAGAACGCGGCATCGATGGGCCGCCGGCGTTCCCGCACTCTGCAACAGCCCGAGCCTCCCCTGCGCCTCACGCCGATCGCGAGCGAACCGATTCTGCGGGTATTCCTCGACCCGCGCCGTCTGCTGCGCTGGGTCTACCTGGGCCGCGCCGTCCTCGTCACCGCGATCCTGCTCGCCGCCGTCCTTGTCTGGGAAAAGGACGCCGACCAGTCGAAGCTCCTCGTTGCTTCCGTCGCGTTCGCGATCACGACGCTCTGGACCCTGAGTTCCATCTGGTACACGGAAATATATCGCCGGCCGATCACCCCGTCGTTTTCGTACCTGCAGACGGCGTACGACATGGTGCTCGTCACGGCGGTGGTGCACCTCACCGGTGGTGGCACGTCGCAATTCTCGGCGCTGTACATCCTGGTCGTCGCCGTCGCATCGCTCATCCAGCCGGCCGGCGGGGGATTGCTCACCGCCGCCCTCGGGATCGCGCTCTATGTCGCCGATGCGATCTGGCTGCAGGCCAGCGATCCCAGCGCCGCGGTGTGGCTCCAGCTGTCGATCATCGCCGTCGTCGCCATCGGCAGCGCATCCATCGGCGCCAAGCTGCAACAGGCGGGCGTCGGCCGCGAGGAGCTGGCAGCGACGCTCACGCATGCACGGCACCAGGCCGCCGACATCCTCCACAACATCAGGGCAGGGGTGATCACCATCGACGCCGCCGGCCAGCTCGTCTACGCCAACCCGAGCGCCGGCCAGCTCCTCGGCATCGCCCTCGA
Source organism: Gemmatimonadaceae bacterium (assembly GCA_013820975.1). GTDB lineage: Bacteria > Gemmatimonadota > Gemmatimonadetes > Gemmatimonadales > Gemmatimonadaceae > JACDHQ01. The sequence continues at coordinate 5,449 of JACDHQ010000125.1, read as the reverse complement.
GGCGGAGCTCGGCCGCTCGATCGGGGTGGTCCTGGCGAGCGCGGCGCCGGACCTTGCCCAGGCGCTGGAGGATGCAGCGCGCCAGGGCACCCGGACGACGCGCGGCGAGGCGACCGTCACCGATGGGGCGCGCCGATTCCCGATCGGCATCACCACGACCTACGTGGAGCGTCCCGACAAGAGCGGAACGCCCGCCGCGCGCACCGCAACCGCCATCTTCCAGGACATCTCCGACCTGAAGCGCCTCGAGCAGCTCCGGCTGCGCACCCAGCGCCTCGAGGGCGTCGCGGAGCTCAGTGCATCCCTCGCGCACGAGATCAAGAATCCGCTGGCGTCGATCCGCAGCGCGGTCGAGCAGCTCTCGAAGATGCCGCGCGCGAGCGACGACGAGCAGACGCTCGCGAGCCTCGTGCTCCGCGAGAGCGACCGGCTGTCGCGGCTCCTCTCGGAGTTCCTCGACTTCGCCCGCGTGCGCGTCGCGCGGAGCGAGCCGGTGGACGTGCGCCAACTCGTGACCGGGGCGGTGCGGCTGGTCGAGGCGCATCCCGATCGGCTCGACGGCGTGACCCTCAAGTGCGAGATCGCCGCCGACGACGGCCTGACCGTCGACGGCGACGATGACCTGCTGCACCGCGCCGTCTTCAACCTGCTGTTGAACGCGGTGCAGGCGACGCCGGCCGGCGGATGCGTCACGGTCACCGTCGGTGATCCAACGCGCGCCGAGCGGGTGCCGGGCGGCATTCGCGCGCCGCGCGATGCCGTCGCCATCCGCGTGAGCGACTCGGGGGCGGGGATCCCGATGGAGATCCGCGAGCGGCTGTTCGATCCCTTCTTCACGACGAAGCCCGGTGGCAGCGGGCTGGGGCTCGCCGTCGTGCACCGCGCAATCGAGGCGCATCGCGGCTTCGTGCTCGTCGACTCCAGCGCGCAGGGCACGCGCTTTACCGTGGTCGTGCCGCGTACGGCAGACAAACCTCTCACCACCGTGCACTCGTGACCAAGACCGATACCAAGACGCGCGTCCTCGTCGTCGACGACGAAGCCGGCATCCTCGACTCGCTGCGCATCCTCCTGCGCAACGAGGGATTCAACTGCTACACCGCGCTCGGCGGCAAGCAGGGGATCGAGTTCCTCGCCGCGCACTCGCCCGACATCGTGCTCACCGACGTGCGCATGCCGATGGTGACCGGGATCGAGGTGCTGAGCGCGGCGCGGCAGCACGACCCCGACATGCCCGTGATCCTCATGACCGCACAGGCCTCGCTGCAGTCGGCGGTGCAGGCAGTCAACGAAGGCGCCTTCTACTACATCCAGAAGCCGTTCCAGAACGATGAACTCATTGCGATCCTGCGCCGCGCCGCGGAACACCGGACCCTGCGCGCCGAGAACAAGACGCTGAAGCAGGAGATCAGGCGGCGCGGCGGCAGCGCCGTGCCGCGGCCGGTCGGTGGCAGCAAGTCCTGGGTCGAAATCCTCCGGCTCGCCGAGACGGTTGCACCGACCGAGTCGACGGTGCTCATCCAGGGCGAGTCGGGAACAGGCAAGGAGGTCATTGCGCGCTACATCCACGACCTGTCCCAGCGCATCGAGGGGCCGTTCAGCTCCATCAACTGCGGTGCGCTTCCCGAGAGTCTGCTCGAGAGCGAGTTGTTCGGGCATGTAAAGGGATCGTTCACGGGTGCGGTGAAGGACAAGTCGGGGCTCTTCACGGCCGCGGCGGGGGGAACGTTCTTTCTCGACGAAATCGGCGAGACGACGCCGGCCACGCAGGTCAAGCTTCTGCGGGTGCTGCAGCATCGCGAGGTGATCCCGGTCGGCGCCACCGAGGCGCAGCCGATCGACACGCGCTTGCTCGCCGCCACGAATCGCGACCTCGAGGAGGAGATCAAGCGCGGGGGATTCCGTTCTGACCTGTACTACCGGCTCAACGTCATCGCCCTGCACCTGCCACCGCTGCGCCAGCGGGTCGATGACATCCCGATCCTCGCCGAGCACTTCCTGCAGCGCACCGCCGCGCAGCGCAGGGAACCGCTGAAGCACCTCACCGCGAGTGCCGTCGACGTGCTGCAGAGCTACCAGTGGCCCGGCAACGTCCGCGAGTTGGAGAATGCGCTCGAGCGCGCGGTCATCCTCAGCGGCGACACCATCGACGTGGACGGACTGCCCGAGCGGCTCACGCGGCGCACGGCGGAGCCGCTCGTCGCGGAGCGCACGCCGGTGAACCCCACGCTCGAGGCGATCGAGAAGGCGTACATCATGTGGGTGCTGCAGAGCGAAAGCGGCAACAAGTCGCGCACGGCCGAGGTGCTCGGCATCGATCCGTCGACGCTATATAGGAAGCTGTCGCGGTATGGGGTTGAGGCTTGAGAATGTTCTCGATGAAGGTGGCGCGGTGCCACCGTGAGACGACGATGAGGCGTGCCGTCTCACGGGTGTGCCCCGGCTCGCGGCTGTGAGACGACGATCTGGCAGTACCGTTCGTGCAGTCTGCAAGACATTCTGCAAAACGCTGTCGCAAACAGAGAGTTACTGCAGGAGCAGGAAGGAGGTAAGATGTTGTAACAAAGGCAGTTATGGCGAGTGGAACCGTGTGGCCCACCCGTTGCCATTACTGCGTTCCGGCTGGACGAAGCAGTCATGCCGCGGTTCTCCCCGAACCGCCCCACCTCAAGCAGTACCCCACCCCATCGGAGATTTCCGAAAATGCAGAACCGCAAGGGCTTCACGCTCATCGAGCTCCTGATCGTCGTCGTCATCATCGGCATCCTGGCCGCGATCGCGATTCCGAAGTTCGCGAACACGAAGGAGAAGGCGTACCTCGCCGCCATGAAGTCCGACCTCCGCAACCTGGCGACTGCCCAGGAGAACCACGCGGCCGAGTACCCGACCGTGGGTTACGCGACCGCGATCGGCGCAACGCAGGTCTCTGGTACCGCGGCCTCGACCCCGTCGGCCGGTGTCACTGTCGCCCCGATCACGGCGAATGCCGGCATGGGCTGGACCGCCACCGCGACGCACACGTCGACCGCCAAGACCTGCGCCATCGCGGTCGGCAGCGAGACGAACCCGCTGCTCGGCACCGCCGCTGAAGGTGAGCCGGTCTGCCAGTAACACTTGACTAGCAACGAGAGAGGGCCAGGCTTCACGCCTGGCCCTTTTTTGTTGTTGGTGGTCGGGAAACGTTTGCGAGACGCCGACGGGTGCCAGGGATAGCGCGCGGCGATGTGGTACCGCCCGCCCGCCGATGATGCCGGACTCCCCGCGAGTGCACCGATGTTGCGGCATCGGAGGTCACCCGAAATGCCGCAGCAGCAGGGATTCACCGTCGTGGAGTCGCTGATGGCGCTGACGCTCATCGGCGTCGGCCTCGCCGCATGGATGGGCACGGCGACACTGGCCGTCGCCGTCGCCGCAGACGCCGACCGGGCAAGCGACGGGTCATACCGCGCACGCAACCGCGCCGAGCAACTCGCCTCGCGCCCGTGTTCATCGGTCGTCGGCGGGGCGACGGCCGCCGAGGTGTGGTCGGTGCATCAATACCCCAATGGCATGCGGCTCGTCGAGGTGTCGGCACCGTACGGATCGGGTGTCCGTGCCGGGACGGGGACGTACGCGATCCTCGTGGCATGCTGACCGCCCGCGCCGGCGCCAGTCTCGCCGAACTGCTCGTCGCCATGGTGATGCTTGGCGTCATCGGGGCGGCAGCCACGAACGCGCTCACGCAGCAGGGACGCGTGCGCACTCGCGTCGTCGCCCGCCTGGTCGCGGAGGCGCAGCTGAGGGAGGCGATCGCGCCGCTGCTGGCCGATCTGGGCGCTGCCTCGCCGGCCGCCGGTGACTTCACCGCCGGACAGGCGACCGACACAACGGTCGAACTTCGCGTGGCGGCTGCCGAGGCCTTCGTCTGTGCCCTCGATGGGGGCGACCCGGCCACGGTTCACCTGGTGCTGCTTTCGTCCATGCTGGGGCGGAGCATCGCCGCCGGCGACATGGCGTGGTTGTACGACGGCGAGTCCTGGACGGGTGCACCAGTCGAACGGGTCGCTGCCGTCGGCGCGCCTGTGGACGGCTGCACGCAGCGAAGCGCCGCCGCCGCGTCGCTGGTTCGCGTGACCCTCGGTGGCGCAGCGCCTCGTGCAACCGGGGCGGCCGTGCGCTTCACCCGCCGCATCCGCTACAGCTTTTATCGTGCGAGCGATGGCAACACCTACCTCGGGCTGCGGGCGTGGAGCGCATCGACCGGCGGGTTCGCAAGTGTGCAACCGGTAGCCGGCCCACTCGACCGCGCGGGGTCGCGATTCCGCTATCTCGATACGCTCGGCAGCCCGCTCGGACCATCGCATGCCGCCGGACCAGCGCTGGCGCAGGTCATCATCGAACTGGCCGGAACGGGCGCCCCTCCCGCGGGCCGAGCCGTCTCGATCCCTCCGACCCTGCGCGCTACCGCCGCGCTGAGGAATCGGCGGTGACGCGGCGCACCCGGCACGGGGCGGCCCTTGCGATCGCGATGTTCGCCCTCGTGACGATGGCCGCGATCGCCGATGCCGTGCTGGCACCAGCGCTCGCGAGCCGCCGCGCCTCCCGGCGCCTTGCGGCCCACGCTGCTGCCGAGGCAGAGGCGGAACGGGCGCTCGGAGCGGTGGTCGGCGAGTGGGCGCCGTCGGCGTGGCGTGCCCTGGTGTCAGGTCATGAGTCGGTCACGGTCAGGCACGCAGCTGCTTCGCGAATCGCCGCCTCGGCGATCTCGGTGCAAACCCGCGTGCGGCGCCTCGGGCCCGATGTGTTCTGGGTCGCAGCGATGACGAGGGTGCCCCTCGCCGACGCGCCGGCAGCCGCACATCGCTCCCTGCTGGTCGAGCTGGTTCGCGACAGTATCCGCCTGCCGGCTGCACTCACAGCCGGCGGCGACATCAACCTGGCCGCGGGGGCCGCGCTTGCCGTCGGGAATGACTGCGCCCCGGCGAACGCGGCTCCGCCCGCCGCGCTGATCGCACATCCCGCTGCCGAGATCCGGCGCGATGGGTCGGCGACCGACGAGGGAGGGCGCGACACCGTGGCTCGCTCGGCGGTGACGTATGCGGCGCCCGCCGGGATTCGGCTGCCGGCCCTCCTCGACGCAGCGAGCATCCGGCTCCCGAATGGCACGGTCATGACTCCCGAACCGCGTGAGTCTGGGGGACAGTGCATCCATGGCGCGGCCAACTGGGGGGGCCATGGAAACGGCTCGTGCGCCGACTACAGCCCGGTGGTGGTTGCCGAAGGCGACCTGCGCATCCGCGGCGGGGGCGGGCAGGGTGCGCTGGTCGTCGCTGGCCGGCTCGTCATCGAAGGCCCCTTCCACTACCGGGGACTGATCGTCGCTGCCGGGGGGCTCGAAACCACGGGAGGTGCGGTCACGATTGACGGCGCCGTGCTCACGAGCGCCATGGGTGACGCGACGCTTCATGGG
>JACDHQ010000124.1 GCA_013820975.1 Gemmatimonadaceae bacterium | reverse complement strand
GGCCACCGTCGGCCTCGACGGCCAGCCGGCGGCCCGCATGCTGCTCCTCAAGCACGCCGATGAGCGCGGATTCGTCTTCCACACCAACGTGCGCAGCCGCAAGGGCCGCGAGCTTGGCGCCAACCCGCGCGCGGCCCTCTGCTTTCACTGGCAGCCGCTGGAGCGCCAGGTCCGCGTGGAGGGGATGGTGGAACCGGTGAGCGAGGCGGAGGCGGATGCCTACTTCCAGACGCGGCCGCGGCTCCGGCAGCTCGGGGCGTGGGCATCGGACCAGAGCGAGGTGATCCCGGAAGGCGACTCGCTGGAGCAGCGCGTGGAGGCCGTCGCGGCGCGTTTCGAGGGGCGGGAGGTGCAGCGCCCGCCGCACTGGTCCGGCTTTCGCCTCCGTCCGGCCCTGTACGAGTTCTGGCTGAACGTCGAAGGGCGTTTGCACATTCGTCACCGCTACACCCGCACCGACCGCGGGTGGCATGTCGACACCCTCTTTCCGTAACCGACGCGCCTCATGGCCACCCGTTCTGCCGATCCCGTTTCCCAACCGACTGCCTGGAGCGTCGACGACGCCCGTTCGCTCTACAACGTCGAGGGCTGGGGCGCCGGATTCTTCGATGTCAACGACCGCGGGCACGTCATCGTGCGTCCGGACAAGGATCGCCCCGACTCGGTCATCGATCTCCACGAGATCGCGATGGACCTCGAGGAGCAGGGGATTGCGCTTCCCGTGCTGCTGCGCTTCGCGGACATCCTGCGCTCCCGCATCGAGGCCCTGAGCACCCGCTTCGCCCGCGCCGTCGAGGAATTCGAGTACACCGGCGGATACACCACCGTGTACCCGATCAAGGTGAACCAGCAGCGCCACGTCGTGCAGGAGATCGTGGAGTTCGGGCAGGTGCACGGCGTCGGCCTCGAGTGCGGCAGCAAGCCGGAGCTCCAGGCGGTGCTCGGGCTGAGCGAGGCCACCGACCACATCATCGTCTGCAACGGCTACAAGGACGAGGAGTTCATGCGGCTGGCCCTCATGGGGCAGAAGCTGGGGCACAAGGTGTTCATCGTCCTCGAGCAGCTGAGCGAGATCGACGTGCTCTTCAAGGTGGCGGAGGAGCTCGAGGTGGAGCCGACGCTCGGCATCCGCATCAAGCTCGCGTCGCGCGGCTTCGGCCGGTGGAAGGAATCGGGGGGCGAGAAGTCGAAGTTCGGGCTCAACGCGCACCAGCTCGTGCAGTGCGTCGACCGCTTCCAGCGGGCCGGCAAGACCCACTGGCTCAAGCTGATCCACTTCCACCTCGGGTCGCAGATCACCGACATCCGCTTCATCAAGCTCGGCCTGCAGGAGGTGGTACGGTTCTACGTCGAGCTGCGCAACCTGGGACTCGACATCTCGCACGTCGATGTCGGCGGGGGCCTCGGGGTCGACTACGACGGGTCCAACTCCACCTCCGACGCGAGCGTGAACTACTCGCTGCAGGAGTACGCCAACGACGTCATCTACACGCTGGCCGAGGCCTGCCGCGAGCACGAGCTGCCGATGCCTCATGTGATCAGCGAGTCGGGGCGCGCGCTCACCGCCCACCACGCCCTCCTGCTGATCAAGGTCATCGACGTCGAGTCTCCCAAGCAGCTCCCGGTGCCGGAGCTGACCGACGACGATCACGCGCTGCTGCACGAGATGCTCGAGGACTACCGCGACGTCTCGGGCGGCGACTTCAAGCCGCGGCGGGTGCGGGAGGTGTACCACGACGTCACCTTCGACAAGGAGCGGGCGCACGAGCTGTTCAACACCGGGGTGCTGACCCTCCGCGGGCGCGCGACGGCCGAGCAGCTGTATCACAACACCATCAATGCGCTCGCGTCGTATGTCCAGCGCGACCGCGACGAGTACGAGGACATCATCTCGGACCTCGAAGCGACGATGGTGGATCGGTACTTCTGCAACTTTTCGGTGTTCCAGTCGCTGCCCGACAGCTGGGCCATCGACCAGCTCTTCCCCATCATGCCGATCCACCGGCTGCTCGAGGAACCGACGCATCGCGGCACGCTGCAGGACGTCACCTGCGACTCCGACGGCAAGATCGACCGCTTCGTCGGGGACAAGAACGGCCGCCCGAGCCTCGAGCTGCACGCCTGCAACGACGGGGAGGCGTACATCCTCGGCGTCTTCCTGACCGGCGCGTACCAGGAGATCCTCGGCGACCTGCACAACCTCTTCGGCGACACCAACGCGGTGCACATCCGCCTGGGAGCGAGCGGGCAGCCCGAGGTGACCGACCTCGTGCACGGCGACACGGTGACGGAGGTGCTCAACTACGTGCAGTTCCGCGCCGCCGACCTGCTCCAGACCTTCCGCCGGAAGGTCGTGAACGCGAAGCACCTCAGCCGGCAGGATGCGAACACGTTCATCGCCGACTATGTGGCGGGGCTGGAGGGGTACACGTACCTCGAGGGCGACGCAGCGCAGTAGGAGCAGCGATCAGCTATCAGCTATCAGCTGAATCGGACTCGCGCCTGTGGCGCGTGACTGCATCACGAGACGACGTCGTGTCATCGAAAGCGCCGGCCCCCGCGAAGCGGAGCCGGCGCCTTCCGAACAAGCCGATAGCTGATAGCCGATAGCTGATAGCTATCTGAGTCGCGCAGCGACTCCGTTCCAGTTGACGACGTTCCACCACGCCGTGACATAGTCGGGCCGCTTGTTCTGGTACTTCAGGTAGTAGGCGTGTTCCCAGACGTCGAGCCCCAGCAGGATCTCGTCGGGATTCCAGCCGTCCATGATCGGGTTGTCCTGGTTGGGAGTGCTGGTGATTGCCAGCTTGCCGCCGACTTCGCGCACCAGCCACACCCATCCCGAGCCGAAGCGCGCGGCAGCGGCAGCGCCGAACTTCTCCTTCATGGAGGCGAAGCTCCCGAAGCTCTCGGTGATCGCGTCTCCAAGGGCGCCCGTCGGTTCGCTCCCTCCGTTCGGCGCCATGAGGTCCCAGAACAGCGTGTGGTTCCAGTGGCCGCCGCCGTTGTTGCGCAGTGCCGTGCGCACTGCCTCGGGCGCAGTGTTGACGCCGGCCAGGAGCTCCTCGAGCGACTGGTCCTGCAGCTCCGGCGCCTTTTCGAGCGCGGCATTGAGGTTCGTCACGTAGGCCTGATGATGCTTCCCGTGATGGATCTGCATCGTCTGGGCGTCGATGTGCGGTTCGAGCGCATCGGGGGCGAATGGCAGCGGCGGTAGCGTGAAGGCCATGACTCTCGTTCTCCGTTGAAATGGGCCAGGCGGTGGCCACCGGACGGCTCGATTGGCGGCGGGCAGCGGCCGGGCTTGCGCGACGTGCCGGGAATGTAGCGGCCGCGCGCCGCGAGTGATCACCTGCAAGGTTCGGTGCAGCCCGACGCAGCCCGACGCAGCCCGACATGGTGGCACGAACCGCGCAAGGACCGTGCGGGATGCCAGTCCCGAGGTGCAAGTGACCGCTGACGAACCGACTGACACGCCGCGCGATGCGCTGCCTCCAGCGCTGCCTCCGACGCCGCCGGGTGGCGACCCGGCGGACGTGATTGCCGACGAGACACACGTGCCGGAAATTCCGGCCCGCCATCGCGCGCGCGGAATCTCGCAGCGTGCCCAGCGGCGGCTCGAGATCGGCTCCAACATCTTCGTCACGGTGCTGGCGGCGTCATGGATCGCGGCGGTCATCTGGGGCGAGCCGCGAACCGTCGCCGCGGCCGACCCGCTGAGCCGTGCGACCCGCGCGATCGGTGCGTCGCTCACGAACGCGAACGCGCCGTCGGCCGCGTTCATCACGGATGCGATGGTGCAGTCGCTCGCATTGCGGGGCGCGAGCGGTAAGCTGCTCGCCCGGTTCGAGACGCCGGGCGACCTCGTTCCGGGCGATTCGCTGCCCGCGGGCACACACCTCGCGGCGACGGACCCGGCGTCGCCTCGCGACACCGTGCCGGCTGCCTCCCGCCCCGCCGGCATCTGGAGGCTCGCCCTTGCGGTGGGGAACGCGATCCGGCCGGTGGCCGACTTCAGCCTCATCACGATGCGCCCGTTCGACGAAAAGCAGCGGGGGCGGATCGGTGGCTACATGATCGGGAGCTGGCCCGGCGAGTCGGGGCAGCCGATGCGGTCGCGGTACGAGAATCCGCGCGGCTTCATCGAGGTAACGCTCGCCAATCGCGATACACGTGTTTCCGAGCACTTCCGGCTGCGCGACTTCCTGACAAAGGGACAGGAAAACGTTTGGCCAAAATACCTTGTCCTCGAGCCGCGTCTCATCGACAAGCTCGAGCTGCTGATCTCGGAGCTCGAGCGGTCGGGGGTCCGCGTCGAGCACATGGCGGTGATGAGCGGCTTCCGGACCCCTTCATACAACGCGGGAGGGGGAAATACCGCGGGCCGAGCCAACCTCAGCCGCCATATGTACGGCGATGCGGCCGACGTATTTGTGGATAACGACCGCAACGGCACGCTTGATGACTTAAACGGCGACGGCCGTGTGGACACGCGTGACGCGAAGGTGATGGCGGACGCCGCCGAGCGCGTCGAACGCGCCCATCCCCACCTCGTGGGTGGCATCGGAACCTACAAGGCCTGCTGCGGGCACGGTCCTTTCATTCACGTCGACACCCGCGGGTACCGCGCCCGCTGGTCAGAATAATCAGGAGGCAAGATGGCTGAACACCGTCGTACGGCCGACCGTGAAGTGACGGTGGCAAGCAGCACCACCCCCGAGCCGGACAACCGGAACATCTTCCAGAAGACCGAGGGTCGCCTCGGGCACGAGGACCAGGTGATTCCGGACGTCCGCGCCTCGGACATCGAGCCGTACACCGGGCTCCGCTACCTCTCCAAGCTGTTCAAGGTGATGGGCGTGGTCATCGCGCTCCTGCTCGTGGCGGAGATCGCGACCGGGCTGTCGCAGGTCGGCACCGCAGCGATTCCTACCCTGCTCGGTGAGGCGAGCCGCCTGCTCGTGCTGGCCGGCATGCTATGGGGCGTCGGCGACCTCGCCCTCCTGCTCATCGACGTCGGCCACGACGTGCGCGCCGGCCGCGTGCTGCTGAGCCGCCAGACGTACCACATGGTGCAGCGTGATCGTGTCGACACAAAATCCGCCGGCATTGCGGGGCGCCAGGACGCCCGCGATGCGGCACTCGCTGCGACTCCCGATCGGGCGACGACGCCCGACCAACTCTGAGGGCATCACATGATCGGACTCGCAATCTTCCTCCTCGTCCTCTGGGTGCTCGGCGCCTTCTTCTTCAACGTCGTGGGCGGGCTCATTCACATCCTGCTCGTCATCGCGGTCGTCGTGGTCGTCTGGCGCCTCATCCAGGGTCGCAAGCCGATACCGTGACGCCATCGCTCCCGCATCACCGGTGCGGGCGCGCTGTCTGATGTGACGTGGACGGTGACCTCGCCAACGCGAGCGTCACCGTTCATCGTTTATCGTTCTGCGGTATCGATCGGCCACCATCCGGGTCCTCCGCCCTTGCGCATCCACGTCGTCACGCATACCCACTGGGATCGCGAGTGGTACCTCCCCGCCGGGCGATTCCGCCAGCGGCTCGTTTCGCTCATCGACGAGCTGCTCGATGCGCCACCGATGCAGGGGGAGAGCTTCCTCCTCGACGGGCAGGGGATCGTGCTCGAGGACTATCTCGCCGTTCGTCCGGATCGTCGTGCCGAGCTCTCTGCCCTGCTGCGCGACGGGCGGATCGAGGCCGGGCCGTGGTTCGTGCTCGCCGATGAGCTGATCCCTGGCGGCGAGGCGCTCGTCCGCAACCTCCTCGCAGGACGCCGCACGCTGCGCGCGCTGCGCGCGGAGTCGCCCTCGGTGCTGTACTGCCCCGACTCGTTCGGACATCCGGCCATCCTTCCGCTGCTGGCTTCAGGATTCGGCATGCAGGCGGTGATCGTGTGGCGCGGGTACGGCGGGTCGCGCTGGCCGGCGGGCGACGCCGCGTGGTGGCACGCACCGGATGGCACCAGGGCGCTCCTGCTGCACCTGCCGCCCGATGGCTACGAGTTCGGGTCGAACCTCCCTGATGATCCCGCGGCGGCTGACGCCCGATGGTCGCGTATGCGCGATGTCCTCGCCCCTCGCGCCCGGCTTGGCCTCATGCTCGTCCAGAACGGAGCCGACCATCATGCCAGGCAGCGGGGGCATGCCGCGTCGGTCGACGCTCTGAGGGCAGTGGCACACCCCGACTCGGTCACTGCCAGCTCGCTGCGTGCCTATGTCGGAGACGCGCTGCACGCGGCACGATCAGCAGCACTTCCGGGCGTCACCGGCGAGCTGCGCGATTCGTACGGGTACACGTGGACGCTCCAGGGCACGTTCGGGGCGCGCGCCGCGCAGAAGCGGACCAACGCGAGGTGCGAGCGGCTGCTCGTGCGCGATGCCGAACCCTGGGCGGCGTTGGCCCGGGCGGCCCACGCCACCTCGTCCCGCGCGCTCATGGACGCGGCATGGCGTGCCCTGCTCGAGTGCCACCCGCATGAC
>JACDHQ010000123.1 GCA_013820975.1 Gemmatimonadaceae bacterium | reverse complement strand
CAGGTACTCAACGCGAGGCGTGTCGAGCCACTGGCTCGCCGCGACCAACGCCAGCGCGCTGGCGGCCGCCCAGATGGATCGCCAGCGCTCGCTGCGTTCCCAGCCCAGAATCGTTCGGGAGATGAGTCAGCCACTCCGCGCAGCAGGGCCGCGCCGATTGAGGGAGATGCGCCCAGCCGAAGTCGCGGCCACCCTGGCTGCCGACCCGCGGCTGATCGTCCCCATTGGTACCTGCGAGCAGCACGGGCCGCACATGCCGCTCGGCTGCGACACGATCATCGTCGAACGGCTCGCGGACGACCTCTCGGCGGAATTTGGGGTCCTCCGCGCGCCGACGCTCGAATTTGGCGTCAATGCGCAGACTGCGCACGCCTATCCGGGCAACGCGTCGCTCCAGCGCAAGACGATGCACCGGGTGCTCAATGACCTCGTGGGCACCTGGGAGGCGAGCGGGATCAACGAGTTCATCCTCCTCACGGCACACGAGAACGATCCCCACCTCGAGGCAATGTCCACCGTCGTCACGTCCGGGGCGCGGGTGCGGGCGGTCGACGTCTTCGGGATCGACTTCCATACGCTGCTCGAGGGGCAGACGGAACCGATGCACGGCGACGAGGTGGATACGTCGCTGCTCCTTTACCTCGTGCCACACCTCGTGGACATGACCGAGGCGCGGGATTACATGATGTCCCGGGAGGAACTGCGGCGTTACCGGCGCGGCTGGCTCCGCGTCCCCAGGGAGAGCCCTGGCTCGATCGGCCGTCCGTCCCTCGCCACCCCTGAGAAGGGGGCGGCGATCTACGGCCGCATGTACCAGCTCGTCCGGGATCGCGTGTTCGTGGCCCCTCCCCCGGACGGGGACGATGTCGAGGCGTGAACCTCGGCACCACCCGAGGGTACCAAGGGTCATGCACCAGTCTCTCCGAATGGCCGCGGCACTGCTCCTCGCCCTGCCGGTCGTCGCCCCCGCCCAGCGCCCCGTCATCGACGAGGGCACGCTGGTCGTCTCGAAGAACGGCGCTCGTGCCGGGCGCGAGTCCTTCCGCATCCAGGCGGCCGAGAATGGCCGCTTCCTGACCGCCACGGGCCAGTCGGTGCTGGGCGAGACCCGGATCACGCCGGCCCTGAGTGTGGATTCCGCCTCGGGGACGCCGATGCTGTATCGCGTGGAGGCCCGGTCGGGGGGCACATCCGAGCGACTGCAGGCCGCCGGGCGGCCGGGGCGGCTCAGCGCCGCATTCCAGCGCGCCGGCGGCGAGTCGGCCAAGGAGTACGTCCTCAGCGGAAACGTCGTGGTCCTCGACGACGACGTCTATCACCAGTACGCCCTGCTCGCCCTGCTCGGATGGTCCGGACGGGTGACAGTCATCGTCCCCCGCCAGGCATCGCAGCAGGCGGCGACGCTGACGGATCGCGGCGCCTCGAGCGTGCGGGTGGACGGGCGCGATGTCCCGGCCCGGCACTTCATCCTCGAGACCGCTGGCGGAAGCCACGAATTCTGGGTGGACGGGCAGCGGCGCCTGCTTCGGGTCTCCATTCCGGGACGGGGCGTGGAGGCGGTGCGCGAGGAGCTCCCCCGGTGACCGGGAGCTGACGTACCCAGCGTAAGCACTCTCAACGCCCCGGCCAGCCGGGGCGTTTTATCTTCATGATGCTCGCGCGCGGAGTTCGCCGGGCGTGACTTCCGCGGCACCCACCCGCAGTGCGCGGTGCACGTCAGTCGTCACCGATCGCGTCCCGCTGAAACCCGGCGGACGTGGCCGGCGTAGGGCCCGCAGTCTCCCACCCCAGGATATCAATGCGCTCCTTGCTTTTCGCCGCACTGCTGGCGCTCGCCAGCCAGGTCGTGGCTGCGCAGCCGCCAGCCGCGCCAGTCGCCGCCGGCGTGCTGACGCTCGACGAGGCCATCGCTGCCGCCCGCCGGAACAATCCGTTGTTCCTCCAGACGCTCAACGATCGCCGCCTGGCCGACGCGCAGGTGAAGAACGCACAGTTCTCCCTGCTGCCGTCGGTGAGCAGCTCGTTCGGCGCCGAGTACAACCAGGGCGGCGACCAGTTCGTGGGCGGCGCGGTGATCTCGAGCAGCTCCAATGCGATATCGTCGAGCTACAACCTCGGCGTCAATTACTCGATCAATGGCGCGACGCTGATGGCGCCGCGCGCGGCCCGGGCGCAGCGCGATGCCGTCGAGGCCGACATCGAGGGCACCTCGGAGCAGCTGCGGGCCCAGGTGACGCAGCAATACCTGACGGTGCTCCAGGCGCAGGCGCGGGCCGCGGTGCAGGACACGCTGGTCGCGACGGCGCAGACGCAGCTCGACCTGGCCAATGCGCGGGTTGCGGCCGGCGCGGCGACGGTCCTCGACATCCGCCGCGCGGAGGTCGGACTCGGCCAGGCCCAGGTGCAGGCGCTGCAGGCGCGCAACGCCGTGGCGATCGAGCGGCTCCGCCTCTTTCAGCAGATGGGGCTCGAGGCACCGGGGAGCGTGACCCTGGTGACCGAGTTCCCGGTGCGCGAGCCGTCGTTCCGCCTCGACTCGCTCCTGCAGCTGGCGCGCGCGCGGCATCCGGCGCTGGATGCAATGCGCCAGCGCGAGCGGGCGAGCGAGGTGAGCGTGCGGCAGGCGCGGAGTGCGTACACGCCGACCCTCTCGCTGAGCACCGGGTGGGGGGGACGCTCGTACCAGTTCACCGACGACAACTACCTCGTCGAGCGCTCGCAGGCGCAGCTGGCCGGTGCGCAGGCGCAATGCTTCTCGAGCGACTCCGTGCGCACGGCGCTCGGCCTTTCGTCGCTCAACTGCACGGGGCCCCGCTATCAGTTCACGCCGGAGATGGCCGACCAGATCCGGGCGGACAACAACGCGTTCCCGTTCGGGTTCAACCGCTCGCCCTTCGGGGTCTCGGCGCGGCTGAGCCTCCCGATCTTCGACAACTGGTCGCGCGAGCTGCGCGTGCAGCAGGCGCAGGTGCAGCGCGAGGACGCACGCTACCAGGTGCGCGCCCGCGAGCTGCAGGCGTCGTCGGACGTGACCCAGGCCTACCTCACGCTGGTCACGGCCGCGCGCACCGTGACACTGCAGGACCAGGTGGCGCGGCAGGCGCGCGAGGAGCTCGCCTTTGCCGAGGAGCGCTATCGCGTCGGCGCGGCCACGTTCCTCGACGTCACGACATCGCGCAGCTCGTACGAGCAGGCCCAGATCGACCGCATCAACTCCGTCTATGACTATCACAAGGCCTTCGCTGCGCTCGAAAACGCGGTCGGCCGTCCGCTTCGTTAAGCCCCGAGGAATTCTCCAATGAGCAAGCGTACCAAGTGGTCCGTCGCCGGTGCCGTGATCCTCGTGATCGCCGTGGCTGGTGGCCTCGCCGCCGCCAAGGGTGGCAACAAGGGCGTCGACGTGCGGATGGAGGCCGTCGAGGCACGCGACCTCGTCGCCTCGGTGACCGCGAGCGGCCAGGTCCGCCCGCAGACCAAGGTGGACATCAGCTCCGACATCACCGGCAAGATCACGCAGCTCGCCGTGCGCGAGGGGCAGATGGTCTCCAAGGGACAGCTGCTGGTGCAGATCGACCCCGAGCAGGCACGGGCCGCCGTGGACCGCGTGACCGCATCGCTGGCGAGCTCCCGGGCGCAGGCGGCGCAGGCGCGCGCCAACCTGATCCAGGCGGAGCGCAGCTACGAGCGCACCGCGGCGATCCGGCAGACGAACGCCCAGCTCGTGAGCGACGAGCAGCTCGAGCAGCTCCGCACGCAGGTCGAGGTGAACCGCGCGATGCTCGAGGCCGCGAACCAGCAGGTGGCGCAGGCGCAGGCGCAGCTCAACGACGCCCGGACGTCGCTTGGCAAGACGACGCTCTATGCGCCGATGGCCGGCCGCGTCACGCGGCTGAACGTGGAGGCGGGTGAGACCGCCATCATGGGCACACTCAACAAGGATGCTGCGACGATCCTCACCATCTCCGACATGACGGTGCTCGAGACGCGCGTGAAGGTGGACGAGACCGACGTGGCGCGCATCTCGATCGGCGACTCGGCAGTGGTGCAGGTGGACGCCTTCCCCGACACCACCTTCGTGGGCCGCGTGACGAAGATCTCGAACAGCTCGGTGCGCGGCGTCGCCACCCAGTCGGCGGACCAGGCGGTGGACTACGAGGTGACGATCCAGCTCATGAACGCCACCGACGCCGTGCGGCCCGACTTCTCGGCGACCGCGAAGATCATCACCGACACGCGGAACAAGGTCCTCTCGATCCCGATCATCGCGCTGACGGTGCGCGAGAACGAGGATGTCGCGAAGGGAGACACGGCGGTCGGCCTCGGGCGCGCGCGCCCCACGCGCGAGGTCGGCAAGCGCGACGTCGAGGGCGTGTTCGTCGTCGGCACCGACAACAAGGTGACGTTCCGCCCCGTGCGCGTCGGCATCGCCGGCGAGAAACACTTCGAGGTGCTGTCGGGCCTCTCGGCCGGGGACAAGATCGTCGCAGGCACCTATCAGGCGATTCGCGAACTGAAGGATGGCGCGCTCGTCCGCAGCACGGCGGCCGATTCTGCGAAGGCCGGAGCGAAGAAGTCGTGACGAACGACATGCAGCACGCCGGGACCGCGGACGCCCCGCTGTCGCACACCGCCGAGCGGCAGGTCGTCGTGTCGCAGGCGGGGACGGCGCCGATGGGGGACTGGATCATCGTCACCCGCGGGGTCACGCGCGAATACGACATGGGCGGCGAAATCGTGCGCGCCCTTCGGGGCGTGGACCTCGCGATCGGGCGCAACGAGTACGTCGCCATCATGGGCCCGTCGGGGTCCGGCAAGTCCACGCTGATGAACGTCATCGGCTGCCTCGACACGCCCAACAGCGGGGAGTACTGGCTCAACGGCACCCAGGTGTCGAAGATGTCGGACGACGAGCTGGCCCGCGTGCGCAACAAGGAGATCGGCTTCGTCTTCCAGACGTTCAACCTGCTCCCCCGCGCCACCGCGCTGCACAACGTCGAGCTGCCGCTGGTGTATGCCGGCGTCCCCGCCGCCGAACGCCGCCGGCGCGCCGAGGAGGCGCTCGCCAGCGTGCAGCTCGCGGAGCGGATGCACCACAAGCCCAACGAGCTGTCGGGGGGCCAGCGGCAGCGCGTCGCGATCGCACGCGCGCTCGTCAACCGGCCGTCGATCCTCCTGGCCGATGAGCCCACGGGCAACCTCGACTCGACGACGTCGGTCGAGATCATGCGCGTGTTCGAGGAGCTCGCCGCCCAGGGGCAGACGGTCATCATGGTGACGCACGAACCGGAAATCGCGGCGCATGCACGGCGCGTCGTGGTCATCCGCGACGGCGTGATCGCCAGCGATGACCGGCGCGAGAACTTCGTCGCGAAGGTCGGGCTGTAACCATGGCTGGGGACCGGGGACGGGGGTTGGAAACTGCAGTCCGATCGCAATCAACCGCGGTTCCTTCCCCCGACTCCAGACGATTCCCGCCACACTCCGGTTGATTCATGTCACTTTTCGAAGCCGTTCGTCTCGCCTGGGCCCAGATCCGCGCGCAGAAGCTGAAGAGCTTCTTCACGCTGCTCGGCGTGACGATCGGCGTCACCTTCCTCATTGCGGTCGTGTCGATCGTCGGCGGGATGAGCCGGTACATGCAGGAGGAGCTCGTCGGCAAGCTCATCGCCGTGAATGCGTTTGAGCTGCGCAGCCGCCCGAACATCAACATGGGCGACGTGAGCGAGGAGACGTGGCGCGAGTATCGCCGCCGCCCGCGGATCCGGACGGAGGACGTGGGACCGGTCGTCGCCGCACTTCCACCGGGCACCCGGTCGGTGCAGGTCAGCTCGGCGAACGTCCAGGTCGAGTCGCGCTACGCCAAGCCGCGCCAGATCCTCGCCTCGGGGGTCTCCGACGACTACTTCAACGTCAAGCGGATGGACGTGACGAGCGGCCGGTTGATCGCGCCGCAGGAGTATGCGCTCGGCGCCCCGGTGCTCGTCATCGGGCCGGACGTCGCCAAGCACTTCTTCGCGGGCCTCGACCCCGTGGGGCGGGAGCTGCGCATCGCGGGCATCCCCTACCAGGTGATCGGCGTCGCGGAAAGCCAGGGCAGTGCGTTCGGGCTGTCGTTCGACCGGTTCGTGATCGCACCGCACTCCGCCCCCATCAGGCGGCTGCTCAACCCGCACGGCGTCGTGGACGCGGTCATCGTGCAGGGGGAGTCGCCCATCATCATGCTCGAGGCGCAGGAGCGGGTGCGGCAGGTCATGCGCACGCGCCACCGGCTGCGCCCGTCGGACCCTGACAACTTCGCGCTGCAGACCTCCGACTCGGCGCTCGAGTTCTGGAACAAGATCAAGAGCTACATGGTGCTGGCCGGCATCGCGTTGCCGGCGATCGGCCTGGTGGTGGGGGCGATCGTCATCATGAACATCATGCTGGTGGCCGTCGCCGAGCGCACCCGCGAGATCGGCGTCCGCAAGGCGCTAGGCGCACGGCGAAGCGACATCACTCGCCAGTTCCTCGCGGAAGCCACGCT
>JACDHQ010000122.1 GCA_013820975.1 Gemmatimonadaceae bacterium | reverse complement strand
GCTTTGGCCCGGATTCACCCGGATTTTTCCGAATCGCTCAAAGGGAGGACAAGCAGTCTGATCGCCACCAGGATCAGATCCGGCCGTCATCCGGGAGATCCGGGCCGATTCAGTTGCTGGGCTGATAGCCGATAGCTGATGCCGTTAGCCTCTGTTACGGCCACGCGAACACGCTCGCCGGCACCGCCCGGCCGCGCATCGTCGCGATGTCGGGTGGCTCGCGCCAGAACACCGACGTCCGGTCGCCGTTGGAGAAGCCGAATTCGACGCGTCCCGCCGACGGCCCCTGCAGCGGCACCGCCAGGTCGAGGCGCCAGAGTCGCGCCGAGCGGATGGGAACTGCCGCGAGCACGCTGACGCCGATGGCGGTGCGCACCGGCGTCGTCACCCCGAGGGGAGCATCGCCGCGCCACACGCGCCCCGCCTCGCCGAACGCCGCGACGCCGTACTCGCCCAGCGTGCTGGCCGTGCCCAGCAGCCACCGGTCCTCGAGCCGTACGCTCGCGCGTCGCGCACCGCCGGCGGCGAAATGGTCGTACCCGCGGACCCCGCCATTCTTCGCCCCCAGCAGGAGCTGCGTCGGGAGTCCCGATCGCCACGCGAGCGCCCAGTGGCCGGTCAGTTCGAGCGTATGCGCCGCCGAGGGCTTGTACTGGTGCGTCACGGCGCCCGTCGCGATCACGCGCCCCCAATCCCCGTCCGCGGCGGCGCGAGCCCCCTGTGCCCGCAGCTGCAGCCGGGTGGCATCATCCGTGTCGCCACGTCCGGCGTACAGGTCGGCAGCGAGAAAGAGCTCGCGCCCGCGGCCGCCGCCCGCCGGCTCATCGATCCCACGACCGACGACGAGCCCGGCCTGGAACCCCGTCGGGATGTCCTGCGCGGCGCTGAGCGCATCGAAGCCCTCGACGCGCACGAACTCGAGCGAGCGCACGCCGGCAAACGCATTGAGGCGCGTAGACTGGTACCGGGTGGTGGTCCGGGGTGACGTATCGCCCACCGCGCTGCCATCCGGTGCAAGGCGGGTGAGGTCGGTGGCAACTGTCTCGCGCTCGTGCGACATGACGAGCCCCAGCAGCCCCATGCGCACCGGCGAGCCGACCCGGAACATCGCCCCGGCATCCGCGTAGCGACGCTCGACCCGCAGGGCATGCCTGGCGCTGTCGGGATGCACCAGCTCCGTGTAGCCCGACGTCTCGCCCGCGCCCGCGCGCCATGCCTGGGACTGGAGACCGGTCAGGAACGGACGCGTGACCGACGAGTGCCACTCGCCGCCGAGCGGCGAACGCAGGGCCTTGAGGTGCAGGACATAGGGCTTGCCGAAGGCGAGGTGGTCGGACACCGTCACGCCGGCGCCGTCGCGCATCGCACCGCCGGCACGCCACTCGCCAGCGACGTACATGCCGCGCCCCGCGAGGTTGCCGTTGCCAAGGCGCAGCGACCGCACCAGCGGCTCACCGGACAGAATACGCGTCCCGAACACCATGGCGACTTCATCGATGGTGTGTACCTCGATCCGCACGCCGTCGTCGAGGGCGATCGCGGTGATCCTGGCGTCTGCGAGGAAGGGCTGCGCGCGCAGGATGCGCTCCGATTCGGCCCGCGCCAGCTCGGTGCACCGCCCCCCTTCGGTGAACAGCAGGAACCCGCGGATGACCTGCGGCCGCGTGGTGGCGTGCGTCGCACGCGCGATGTCACGCACCACCGGGAAGCGGTTCAGCCCCGCGACGGTCGGCGCCGAGGAGTGGATCGTGATGTCGCGGATCACGTCGCCGTCGCACTGCGCCGGCGCAGCACCGCTCGCCATGTCGTGACGATCGGGTAGCCCGTCACCCTGGGCCTGGAGTGGCACCAGCGGCACGCAGGCAGCGCTGACAACGCATGCACACCCCGCCGCACGCCGGAGCGTGCGACGATAGCTCGAACTTCGCGACGGCATGATGCTGCTACTTGCCCATGCGGCGCTTGAGTTCCTCGAGGCGCTGCGCAGCATCCTGCTCGCGCGCTGCGCGCTCCTGCGACCGCCGCATCGCGTTGTACTCCGACAAGTCGGGATTCAACTCGCGATCCAGCTCGGCGGCCGCCTGCTCCTCGAGCGTCGGGGCGCCGGCGGGTGCGAAGCCGCCCGGGGCAATCCCCTTCCCTGCGGCCTTGTACGCCTCGGTCATCTCGCGAATCTCGCCCTCGGTGAGCGCGAGCTCGCTCTCCTGCGCGTCCAGCTTGCGCGCGAGCACCTCGACGCGGTCCGCATGCTGTCGTTCGTATCGCTCCGCGATGCGGGCGGTTTCGGCGTCGTTGACCCCCTCGGCCAGCCGGCGGCGGCGCTGAACGGTCTCGAGCTCGCGGCGCTCGGCCTCGAGCCGAGCCCGCGTCTGCGCCACGGATGCCTCGAGGTCGGTCACCCCCACCCGCGCCTGTGCGAGCGTGTCGCGCATGTGCGAGAGCAGGGCACGCCGGGTCTCGGGGGCGGTGCCTCGGGACAGGACGTCCTGCAGGGCCTGACGGAAGCTCTCGAACACGGTGCGCGGATGCAGGGTGGAGGGCGGCGGCGCTGCCGGTGCTGCGCGGCACGGGGTGCCGGCCACTCTCGTGGTGGGGACGGACGATGTACGTTAGTCCTCCGTTCCGACTCCACGCAACCAGCCGCCGATGCCACACCCCATGGTCGCCGTCACGGCGACGACACGCAGCGAATCCTCCGGCGAGCCCCCACGGGTCCGGCTCAATGCGGCATATGTGGATGCCGTGGCCCGGGCCGGCGGCGTGCCGGTGGTGGTCCCGGTGCTCGACCCGGCCCTGGCAGCGTCGGTGCTGGCCCCGGTGCGGGCCTTGATCGTCACCGGCGGCGAGGACGTGGCCCCCGACCTGTTCGGCGAGGAGCCCCGCCCCGGTCTCGGGCGGGTCGTCAGGGCGCGTGACGTCTGGGAGATCGCCCTCATCCACGCCGCGCGGGATCGCGCCCTACCCGTGTTCGGCGTGTGCCGCGGCATCCAGGTGCTCAACGTCGCCCTTGGCGGGACGCTGCTTCAGGACATCCCACGGGAGTGTCCCGGCGCCCTGGTCCATCACCAGCCGGAGGGGCGGGATGTCCGAAGCCATCCCGTTGCATGCCTTCCCGGCTCGCGCCTCGCCAGGCTCGTCGGCGAGGCTGCCACCGTGAACTCGATGCACCACCAGGCGATCGCACGCGTGGCTCCCGGGCTGACCGTGACGGCCACGGCGCCCGACGGCATGATCGAAGGCGTCGAGTGGCACGGAACCGACTGGTGGGCCGTCGGCGTCCAGTGGCACCCCGAGGAGCTCGATGGCCGGGATGCCGCGCTGTTTTCAGCAGTGGTCGAGGCCGCGGCGCGCTAGCCAGCCCTCCGCCAGCGCGCCTCGTCCGTCACCTGGCGCATCAGGCGCTCCGGTGTGTTGACGTGCGGAAAGAGCAGCTGGTCGCTCACCGCACTGAGCGCGGTGCGCACGACGGCGAATCGCTCCGCCACCCGGTGATAGAGCGGGGCAAGCCCGTGCTCCACCGCCAGGCGATGGTCCGCCGCGAGTTCGAAGCCGCGCCGGCCAACTTCCTCGAAATAGTCGAGCGCCGGCCCGCCGCGATGCCACCGCCGGTACTCGATGTGATCCGCGAACAGCCCGCTGAGCCAGAGTGCGTAATTGCCGAGGTGGGCGCGCACCAGCAGGCTGCGCCGCGCGTCGGGATCGTCCACGTCCTCGAGCAGTTCGTAGAGCGCCCCGTACGTCTCGTCGTCGCTCGCGGCAATGCGGTTGGCCCGCCCGTGCCCCTGGAACTCGAGCATGACCGCCGCCGCATAGTCGGCCACGCCGCGGTCGCCCTCTCCCATCCGCTGCAGTGCGGTGCGAATCGCCACGTAGGCGAACATGGGGAACGAGACGGCGGCGCCGAGCGGGTGCTCGATGATGGCCCGCAGCAACCGTGGGTCGTCGAGGATGCCGTCGATCCCCTCATCGCGGAGCCGCTCGTCGAGGAGCGCGCGCTCCTGCGACTCTTCACCCGCAATCAGTCTCACGGCCAGCCCGGCATCGCGCCGTGTCAGCTGCCGCCGCACATTCGCCACGATCATCGCGCCTCCCGCGTGCCAGGCACGCTGCTGCGTTCGCCGACGAAAAAGCAGGGTTCGTACCCTTGACCGTCCGTCGGCGTCCACAGCAACAACTCTGGCACTCGCGGGGCGCGGGTGCTGATCACCCCACCCCTCACCGCTCACCCCCAACCGCCCTACCGTGGCCGCGTCGGCCGGTTGGCCAGCGCCGTCGTGATGTCGCGCACCAGTGCAGAGACGCGCGCCAGCTTCGGGAAGTCGATCTTCGACACCTCGTCGCCGACCTTGTGGTAATCCTCGTGCAGCCCCGTGGTCAGGAAGACCACCGGAATGCCCTTCTGCGCGTAGTTGAAGTGGTCGCTCCGAAAGTACAGCCGCTCCGGATGGTCGGGATCGTCCCAGGTGCGGTCGAGCGCGAACGGACGCGCCTGCGCTGCGTTCACCGAGTCCACGACGGTGCCGAGCACGCGGCTCTGGCGGCTCGGGGCAGCCGCCGGACCGACGATGAACAGGCGGTCGGGTGATGGCGTGCCGCCCGCGGCGACGAAGTCCTCGGTGACGCCACCATTGCGTCCGACCATGTCCATGTTGAGCATGGCCACCACGCTGTCGATCGGCACCGTCGGGCGCTCGGTGAAGTGCTGGGAGCCGAGGAGCCCCTGTTCCTCGGCCGTGTGCCAGATGAAGAGCACCGACCGCCGCGGTCGCGGTCCGGTCACCATCGAGCGCGCCACCGCGAGCATGCCCATCGAGCCCGATCCGTCGTCATCGGCCCCGTTGGCGATCGAGTCACCGGCGACGGCGGCCAGGATGCCGACATGATCGTGATGGGCACCGATGGCGACGTATGACCGGTTCATGCGCGCATCGGACCCGCGAAGCGTCGCGACGACGTTGTAGCCCGTGATCGCGGTGCGCGTCGTCACCGCATTCCCGGAGAACTGCGCTGGCAGCGCCTGCGGGCGCACGTCGTCGGGCCACTGCGCCGGCAGCAGGGCCGCCGCACGCTCCACCCGGCCGAGCAGGATCATGGGCACCTGCCGCTGGGCGTCGGGTGGCGGCGCGGCACTCCCGGCAGCGAGCGTCATGCTTCGCATCGTGACCGGGATGAACTGCTCGAACAGGGACGCACCGGTCTCACCGCCGAACAGCAGGACGACCGCGGCGGGACCCATCGGGATCAGCCGCTGCAGCCGGATCGACAGTCCGTCCTGCCCCTCGAGCTGGCGGCGGGTCGCGTCATCGACCCCAGCGGGCGCGCCCATCACGACGACCACGATCCGGTTGCGGACATCGAGGTTCGCAAGGTCGTCCCGTCCCGTGACCGGGTCGCGGACGCCGTACCCTGCGAAGACGATCCCTCCCTGTGCCCGCTGCCGGGCATAGACGCCGTCGCCGAGGCTGATGAGGGGGATGACGTCACTACCGGCTTGCAGCGACACTGTCCGGTTGCCACGGGTGACGGTGAACGGCGACGTGTCGGCCACCTGCTCGAGCACCAGCGGCACCCGCTGGTAGAAGCCGCTGTCACCCGCCGGCTCGAGTCCCAGCTCGGCCGCCCGCTCGGCGATGAAGCGCGCGCTCATGCGCTCCCCCGGGGTTCCTGTCTCCCTCCCCCGGAATTCGTCCGACGCGAAGCGGGAGAGGTCGGCACGAAGCACCACCTCGTCGATGGGAGCCATTGCCGCCGCTGGCGTGGGTGCCGGGGCGGGACTCGCGACGGGCTGGGGAGCGGCGCAGGCAGCCAGGGCCGCCACCAGGATGAATCGTCTCGGGATCATGGCTCCTCTCGGTTCGGTAGACGCCCAGTTCTGGGAGGGAGCCTATTCCCCACCATCCCTCCGGGCAACCGCCCCTGGCGTGCGCGAGTGAAACGCCGGTGGATCCCGGGGGTACCCAGTGACAGCCCTCCACAGTGGCGTTCGCACGCCCGGGCTCCCTACCTTAGGGTATTACCGAGCCCATGGCGCGAGGCGACTGGTGTTCTATATCTGCATTCCCGTCCACAACGAAGCGCCGACGATCGGGCTGCTCCTGTGGCGGCTTCGAAAGGTCTTTCAGGAGTTCTCCCGCGACTACGAAGTGCTCGTGTACGACGACGCGAGCACGGATGCGACGCGCGACACGCTCGAGCCGTACCTGAAGGTGCTCCCCCTGACGATCCTTCGCGGCAAGGAGCACCTGGGGTATGCGGCCGCGCTCGACGCACTGCTTCGCGAGGCCTCGAAGCGCACGAAATATCCGCGGCGCGACGCAGTCATCACCATGCAGGGAGACTTCACCGACCAGCCCGAGCATCTCCATGAGCTGATCCGCCGTTTCGAGGGGGGCGCTGACATCGTGGTCGCCGAGCGCCCTCGCGACGAGCGGGCGCCCCAGGCAGTGCGGCGGCTGCAGCGCGTCGCCCCCTGGATGCTGCGCCCGTTTGCGAGCGTGCCGGGCGTGTCCGACCTGTTCGGCGCGCTCCGGCTGTATCGCGTCTCGCTGCTGCGTGACCTGGTGAAGGACGAGGCAGGGCCGCTCGTGCATGGTC
>JACDHQ010000121.1 GCA_013820975.1 Gemmatimonadaceae bacterium | reverse complement strand
CGGCGGAGCGCGGCGGAGCGCCCTGCAGCTGCGGTGGTGAGGAAGGCGACGTTGACCGCATCCCCCTCATCCCCGCCGCCGGGAGCGTTCCTGCGCGGGCGCCGCGCGTAGCGCTCGACGAGCGCCTCCACCGAGTCCGTCGCCTCCGTCGCCACGATCGTGCGGGCCGCGGTCTTCGGCACTTCGCCGAAGACCGCCTCGAGCGCCTCCGTGTCGGACGCAGCCAGCTCGTCGGCCCACGCGACGACCACTGCGCGGACCTCGTCGAGCTTGAGCGCTGAACTGCGAACGAGCGCGAGCAGGTCGGACGCCGCCCCGATGACCGCGTGGGCGCCGGCGCGGACCCGCCGCTCGGCGCGGCGGGGGCTCGTGACCGGGACGACCGCCAGCGGACGGCCCTCGGCGAGGCGCACGACGGCCGACGCGAGTGACGCCGCAGCCTCGATGTCGCTCGTGATCACCAGGAGCTGCGTCCCTTCGGCCGCCGCATCGATGCGCTCGACCCACGTGGCGAGAAACTCATCGGACGCTGCCGCATCGTGCGGCAGCACGTACATCGCATTCTGGCTGCGGGTGACCGCTGCCCGTTCCTTCGCCTCGTTTTCCACTTCCGCCCTCGTGTGCGCGCTTGAGGGGACGCACCCCGCGGCGCGCGCCACGAACGGGTGATCCATTGTCGAGTTCGAAAGATAGCCCGGGCGATCTGTTCCCTCCACGGCGAGCAGCGTGCCGGGAGCATCCAGTCGCAGCCGGGTCCTCGGAGGCACGCCGCAGGCGTAATGGCGCCCCGTCAATGCTGCGGTCGCCGCCAGGCGTTCATTTGCTCCGGTTTGCGTGCGGATGCTCTCGCGCGCCCCGCCCCCGGGCTCCATGTTCTCCCTGCGACTCAGCGCGCGCACGCGATCGTGCGAGCTCCGGCTGGAGAGGACGATGAGATTGCCCGTGCAGGTAGAGCCGGCGGGGGGCGTGCCGCCCGACGTGGATTACCGGTGGGATGCGGATACCGACATACTCAGCGCGCGGGTGCGGTTTGCCGGCGACCTGCCGGCGGCGATCGCCCTGGCCGTCGCGGGGCCCGCCGACCTGCCGGTCACGGACGTTCCCCCCACCATGAGCGCCGAGGTTCCCCTGTCCGGTGCGGTGGAGCTCGAGGGGCGTGACGGGTCGTGGATCGTGCTGGATGTAGAGGCCGGACATCTGGCCGGCATCGAAGTCGCCGTCTGGCCAAACGTGCGCACGCTCACCGGCCTCACTCCCCCGGCCGACGTAGAAGATGCAAGGATTCGCGTGGCGGGGCGCAAGCGCCGTGGCCCCCGCGGATGGTCGGCCACGGCCCATGAGGTGACGACGCACCTCACGGCGGAGACCGACCCGAGCGAACGCACGATCCACTTCCGCCTCGGCCGCCCACGCGAGTTCCGCTCGGTTCGATTCGGGCGCGACCTCTTGGTGGACATCGACGCGCAGGGCGATCTTGCAGGCCTCTGGCTCCTCAACGTTCCTCCCGTGCCAAAACTCACGTGATCACCACCATCGTACTCATTCGCGCCGAACCGTCACGGATCCCCGCGGTCGCGCAGACACTCGCCGAAGTGGAAGGAGTCACCGAGGTGTACTCCGTGTCCGGGGACTGGGACCTCGTGGCGATCGTGCGCGTGGCCGAATACGAGATGATCGCCAGCGTCGTCACCGAGACCTTCCCCAAGGTCGAGGGACTCGTGCGCACGCAGACGCTCACCGCCTTCCGCGCCTACTCCAAGCGCGACCTGCAGCAGGCCTGGGACATCGGCGTCGAGTAGCGTGCCGCCTCTTTGCGCAAGCGGCGGGATGCCGGTGCGGTGCCTCGTGGCACGCCGCTGATGGATCGCTTCGGTGAGTACGTCGGCGCGCTGTTCGCGCCCGAGGATGCGGTGCTGCTGGCCCTCCGGGATGATGCGGATCGCGCGGGGCTCCCGCCGATCTCGATCTCGCCCGATACGGGGCGGTTGCTGCAGGTGCTCATCCGGGCCACCGGCGCACGGCGCATCCTCGAAGTTGGCACGCTCGGGGGATATTCGGCAATCTGGATGGCGCGCGCCCTCCCCGCGGACGGGCGCCTCGTGACGATCGAGCATGACGCTGGCCACGCCGCGTTTGCGCGCGAGCACATCGCCGCCGCGGGGCTGTCGCACGTGGTGGATGTCCAGGAAGGACAGGCTCTGCAGCTGCTGCCGGCCTTCGACGGCGAAGAGTTCGACCTGGTGTTCCTCGACGCCGACAAGGAGCCGCTCCCGACGTATCTCGAGTGGGCACTTCGTCTCGTGCGGCCGGGCGGCGCGATCGTCGCGGATAATGCGCTCTGGGGCGGGCGGGTGCTCGACGAACGCGAGCGCGACGACGCCACCCTGGGCGTCAGGGAGTTCAATCGTCGCCTCGCCACCGATCCGCGCCTCACGTCGATCATCGTGCCGACGCACGACGGGGTAGCCATCGGAATCGTTGGGCAGCGCCCAGCCGCAAGCGATTGAGCTTCGATTGATGACTGCCACCCGCCCGCCAGAGCCCAGTCCCGGTGTTGTCGAGGTGCGGCGACGTCTCGCCGAGCTGGAGCCAGGCACCGGCGCGACTGGCGGGGCGGGGCTCGACATTCCGGGAGGCGCGCCCGATGCACCCCGGACGGTCGTTGCAGCGCTGCTTGAAACGGGCGGGATGCGCGCGCATGGTGTGCCGGGCCACCGCGCTCCGGGGTTTGCGGCGTTTCTCGACGGCACGCAGTCCAGCCGCATCGTCGGGTTCGTGAACGGGATCGCCATCGTGCACGGCACCGTCGCCGCCGTGGTCCGCGAGCGCCGCGCCCAGCGCATGGTGACGTGGGCGCACGCGATGGAGCAGCGGATCTATGCGCCGCTCCGCACGCTTCCCGCCACATACCAGGCGTCGCTCGCGACCCTCGGCATGGACATCATCGACACGAGCGACGATCCGGCGCCCGGCGGCGGCTCTCCGGCGCATCCATTCACGCTGCGCGATGCCGCCGTCAACCGGGTGGGGCGCGATCGCGATCGCCTCGAGCAGCAGCTCGCGCGCCGCTGGTGCCGCGCCGAGCAGCGGATGCTGTTCGTCGATGGTGGTATCGCGGGCGGGGGTGCCGGCACGCGTGATCCCGCGGCGGACGCCGGAAAGGATGATGTGGTCGTGGCCACCGCACCCTGGGTGGCCGGCGTCGTGAAGAGTCACCGCACCCTCTATGCAGAAGGCGACGACCTGCTGCGCGTCTTCGCACTTCAGGCTGGGGAGCGATCGACCGTCTTCCGCATCACGTCCTCCAAGCGCGCGCCGGTGGCGAGCTGGTACCTGCGTCTTCGCGATCCCGCGGGGCAGGATCCCATGTGGGGGCTCGTGCGCGTCGAGGTGGCCGACCTCGCGGACCGTCCCGGGTCGGACGTCGCCGAGCGTGCCGCTGTGGTGTCCCGGTGGATCCTTGCCGAGGTGTCACCCCTCGCGCTGCCCGACGCGCGGTGGGACAAGATGGTATATGGGGTGCGGGATTGTGAACAATTCCTTAGAGCGGTAGGGAGTAGCGGGTAGGGGGTAGGGGCACCGCCACTGCGGAACGGTGCCCCCGTCGCGCGCAAGTTCCGCAGTGTCACGTCGTCCTCACTACTCAGGGGCGTCGGCGTGGATCCCTGGATTGGACGGGGCAGGTACGCTGGGTGCCGCCAGGCTTTTGCGCAGTGAGTGCAGCATGCGAGATACGGATGCGCACATCTCGAGCAGCTGTTCCATTTCCTGCGCCGTGGTGAGGCCAAGGCGCATGGCGAGGATCGCCTGCGACTCGAGCTCCTTCACCGATCCGCGCGCAACGGACAGATGGTTCGCGAAGGCACCAGCACTGTCGCGTCCCTGGCCTTCGGCGATGTTGGACACCGCGGCTACTGCTGCGCGGCGCATCTGGGCTGTCATGCCGAATCGTTCATGCGCGGGGAACCTCGCACTCCGGGCGTAGCACTCCGCGGCGAGGTCCACGGCGGATTGCCAGACGCGAAGATCCTGGTCGCCGCTGGGTGTAGCTTTCGGGATCGCGTGCGGGGGGTCGTGTGTCATTCCGCACGGTAGGTCCGGCCGTCACCAATCCGTCATCGAATCCGCGCCCCCATGATCGATGCTCCCAACGGATCCGCCCCCGCCCCCGCCCCCGCCCCCCCGTCTCCCGACCGTAGTTCCAACCCCCTACCCCCTACTCCCGACCGCCCTTTGGGTTGCGTCGTCGCCACCGAGCGCCGCCCCAACACCCCGCACGAGTTCCACTTCTGGACGGCGCTCGACTCCGCCGTCGGGATCGGCACGATCGTCCGCGTCGACGGCGACACCCCGGCCAACGGGGTCATGCCGCGCGTCTACGGAGTCGTCGTCGAGGGGTTCAGCTACACCGACCTCCAGTCGCCGCTCCACGACGTCCTGGGGCACGACTCGTCCCCAGAGAACACCGCCTTCGCTCCCACCCGCCGCACGGAGATCCGGCTCTACACCGCGCACGTGCTCCGGCACCTGCCCGAGGAGCCGCTGCAGCCGGTGCCGATGGGACGGGTGTTCCTTGCGCATGACGAGGATGTGAACGTCGCCCTCCGCATGGACGGCTATCTCGCGCCGGATCGCCGCACCGGGATCCCGATCGGGGTGTACCGCGCCGGAGGGACCGAGTCGCCCGTCTACCTCGATGCCGACTTCCTCCTCGGCCCCGAGGCTGCGCACCTCAATGTCACCGGCGTGAGTGGACTCGCGACGAAGACGAGCGCGGTCGAGTGGCTGCTGCAGTCGATCTTCGCGCACTTTCCCGGGAGCAAGGGGTCGGTCGCCGCCGTGCTGTTCAACGTGAAGGGGCCCGACCTCTGCTTCCTCGACCTGCCCGGCGAGATCGGCACGGAGGACGAAGCGCTCTACGCCCGTTGCGACGTGCCGGCCACACCGTTCGCGAACGTACACTACTTCGCGCCGTACAAGTCCGACAACGTCACGCTCAACACGCTCCGGTCCAACCCGGCGCTCCTCGAGAACGTCGAGCCGCTCACGTGGGGGCTGCGCGAGGTGCTGCAGTATGCCGAGGTCCTGCTCAACAAGGACGACGTGGACGCGAAGGCGGATGCGCTCATCGACTTCATCCGGGAGCGCATCGTGGACCGCGAGTTCCACGACCAGGCCCTGCAGAACGGCAAGCGCTACACCGTGCGCTCCTTCGCGGACCTCGACGCCTGGTTTCGCGACGTCATCCAGCACCTGGAGCAGAAAGGGGGAGAGAGCTGGAAGACGCACCATGTGGCGACGATCCGGAAGGTCCGGAACCGGCTTTCCAACATCTCCACCCGTTGCGCCGGCCTGGTGACGGATGACGGCAGTGTCTCGGACCTCCCCTTCGGGAGCTTTGAGGACCGGTCGGTGTATGTGATCGACGTCGCCTCGGTCGAGGAGACGGCGCAGGACCTCATCTTCGCCCGGGTGGTTTCCCGGATCCGGGAACACCTCGAGCGGCGCGATCTTGGCGTGAAGCACGTCGTGGTGTTCGTAGACGAGCTCAACAAGTACGCTCCCGGCGATGCCCCCGACACCTACGTTCGGAAGATGCTGCTCGACATCGCGGAGCGGGGGCGGTACCTCGGGCTCGTGCTGTTCAGTGCGCAGCAGTTCCGGTCGCAGGTGCATCGCCGGGTGGTGGGGAATGCGGGAACATCACTGTACGGGCGGATGGACGCGGACGAGCTGGCGACGCCGGGCTATTCCGTGCTGAGCCCGGCCATCAAGACGAAGCTGGCAACGCTGGACAAGGGACAGATCATGGTACGGCATCCGCACTTCACCCAACCGATCTTCGTGCGCTTCCCGCGGCCTGCCATCATGCGCGGGCGCGATGGCGCCGAGCGGTACCCGCAGGCCGAGGCGCGACCGTTCGACGAGACGCTGCTGCGGTCACTCCGCGTGCTCGACCCCTCGCTGACGCTGCAGTGGATGCAGCAGGCGATCGCGCTCCATGACGAGCCGGACGTGCTGCGGGCGAGGAATGCCACGCTCCGCGAGCGGCCGTCGGACGTGAAGGCCTACTTCCGTGCGCAGCTGCGACCGGTGGTTACCTCCCCGGGCTCCGGCACGCCCCGTCCGGGGCCAGCCCCGCTTCGCCCGGTCGCTGGTGATGATCCCTATGGGTTCTGACGTGCCCGCCCGTTCACGGTTCAGCACCCGCGTCCTGGCCGTCGCCGGAATCGCCGGCGCGCTCGCCTTCGCCACGGCGGCCGGCGCCCAGGGGCACCAGCTGCAGCTCTCGCCTTCGCCCGGCGACACGCTGCGCATGGTGCTCGACCAGCAGACCGAGGTGACCAGCGAGGCGCGGCCGGGGATGCCAGCCCGCACCATGAAGGCGCGGTTCCGCGTCTTCTCGCATGCGGTCGTCGGGGCCCGCCTCGCCGATGCAACGATGCTGGTGGCGCGCACTGACTCGGTATCGCTCGACACCGACGACGAACATTCGAGCTCCCTCGCGGCGCAAGCGCGCGCGATGGTTGGCGGTGCGCCCGTGACGCTCCGCCTCGCGCCCGATGGCACGATCCGCCTCGTCAACGCAGACGGCACCGTTGCCGATCTCACTGAGGCGGTGTCGTTGATTCCGGCCGCGCTGCCCCAGGGGCGGCTCGCCA
>JACDHQ010000684.1:1197-2006 GCA_013820975.1 Gemmatimonadaceae bacterium | reverse complement strand
ACCACCGCAGCCTCGCTCGAATGGACCACGCCGGGGACCGAGGCGACCATGACCACGCCCGATCTCGCGAACGTGGTACAGCAGATAGTCGATCGCGCCGCCTGGACGAGCGGGAACGCGCTCGGCTTCACCATCACCAGCCCCAACAGCGACGCGAGCAACTTCCGACGCGCCGACTCCTTCGAGACGGCGAGCGGAACGACCGCGCCCGTGCTCAGGATCGTGTACGAAACTGCGACCAACTGATCGACGAGCAATCGTCGCTGCACCCCTCATTGGATCGCACCATGTACGAGGAGGGGCCCCGTCCACCTACGGGGCCCCTCCATTGGTTCGGCTGTCGTCTCCGGGGGGCGGCGATTACTTGAGCGCCCCTTTCGGCTTGCGATCGCGCGCCAGCGCTATGCGGGCGTTTCGATCACGCCGGCGTCGACGCGCGCGAGTGCGCGGAACTCCGGGCTCGACTGCAGCAGTTCGTCGTAGCTCCCCTTCGCGATGATGGTTCCTTCTCGCAGTAGGTGGATCACGTCGCAATCCCGAACCGTCGAGAGCCGATGCGCGATCATCACCACGGTCTTGCTCTTGCCGATCTCGTTCACGGCGCCGAATACGCTCTCCTCGGTCACGTTGTCGAGCGCGCTCGTCGCTTCGTCGAGGATCAGGATGTCGGGGTCGTGATAAAGCGCCCGCGCGATCCCGAGTCGTTGCCGCTGACCGCCGGAGAGCCGCACGCCGCGCTCCCCGATCTCCGTGTCGTACCCCTGCGGCATCTCGAAGACGATGAAGTCGTGGATGTTCGCCTGCCGCGC
>JACDHQ010000684.1:0-1187 GCA_013820975.1 Gemmatimonadaceae bacterium | reverse complement strand
GGAACCCCGAAGGCGATGTTGGCGGCGACCGTGTCGTCCGCAAGGAAGATCTCCTGTGGCACGTACCCGAGGTTCTTCTGCCACGCGCTCATGTTCTCGCGCGTCACGCGGACGCCGTCGACGACGAGGTCGCCCTCCTGGGGCTGGAGCAGGCCGAGGAGCAAGTCGATGGCGGTCGTCTTTCCCGACCCGGTGGCGCCAACCAGGGCGACCGAGGTCCTGGGCTCCACGCTGAGGTGGAAGTTCGAGAAGACGGGTCGCGGCGCGTTCGGATACCCATACGTGACGTTGCGTAGCTCGAAGCGTGAGCGGAACGGGAGCGCTTCGACCGTGTCGCGATCGACGGACAGTGGGGAGGCGGTCCGTTCGAGGTCGCGGTGGAGCACCTCCACGGCCGAGGCGCTGAAGCGCATCGACGACACGGAGCCGAAGACGCTCTGCAGCGACGGCAGCAGCCGATAAGAGGCGAAGGCGTAGACGCCCAGGGTGGGGAGCACGGTCGCGAGCGTCTGCTCGCGCACCAGCAGATAGATGACGATGATCAGCATGCCCCCGAAGGCGATCGTCTCGAACAGGTAGCGCGGCACCATCGAGATGACCTGCTGCCGGGCCATGAAGCGGCCGTAGCGCTTCGACGGCGTGGTGAAGCGCTTGAGGAACGGCTGCTCCTTGCCCAGCAGCTTGATCTCCTTCGCCCCGGTCAACGCTTCGTTCGCTGCCTTGTAGCGCGCCTTGTCGGCCAGCGACCGCTGTCGGCCCCCTTCCGACAGGCGGCGGCGCACGATCCGGAACACGATTCCGTAGCATCCGCCAAGGAACGCGAACGAGATGAGGGCGAGGACCGGATTCACGGCCAGCAGCAGCCCTAGGATCAGGGTGGCACTGATCGAATGCGCCACCAAGCTCATGCCGGAGACGAGGTAGCCGTTGATCGCCTGCTTGACCTCGCCCAGGATGTTCTTG
Source organism: Gemmatimonadaceae bacterium (assembly GCA_013820975.1). GTDB lineage: Bacteria > Gemmatimonadota > Gemmatimonadetes > Gemmatimonadales > Gemmatimonadaceae > JACDHQ01. The sequence continues at coordinate 224 of JACDHQ010000684.1, read as the reverse complement.
GCGAGGCCCGACGTGTTCTGGTCGAGGAAGAACGCGTACGGCTTGTAAAGGTACTCGCGCAGCATCCGCACCGACAGCAGGTGGTTCATGTCCCACGAGAAGCGCAGCAGCCTGAGATGCGTCAATGCCGCTACTGCGTTGCTGGCGATCAACACCACGAGCACGCCGACGCCGACGAAGACCATGAAGCTCGTGTCGTTCGCGAAGCCCAGGGTGTCGTAGGT
>JACDHQ010000683.1 GCA_013820975.1 Gemmatimonadaceae bacterium | reverse complement strand
ACCTGGTGGATTCCGCGGGTAACGTAGTGCGCGACGGGGCGGGGCGCGTCACCATCCCGCTGATCGCCAATGAAAACTTCGGCCGCTCCATCGGGCCACTTCAGCAGGGTCGCTCCCTGCGTCTCGGACTTCGAGTGAGTCACTGAAATGCATAGAAATGTTAGATCTGTCGCCCTGCTCCTGGTAGCGCTCGGCGTCGTCGCCTGCGATGAGGTGGGCAGTCCGCTGAGCATCGACTCCACCGGCGAGCTTACCGTTCAGGCGTTTCTGGACCGCAACGGGAGCGGCGAGCTCGACGCGGGGGTCGACCTTCCCGCCGTTGGCCTGCGCGTCGCGCTGCTCCGCACATCGGGCGATACGGTCGCAACACAGGTCACCAATGCGGCGGGCGTGGCGCGGTTCCAGTCTCTCACGCTCGGCACCTACCGCGTCGGGGTCAGCGCCGTCGCGCTCGGAGACTCGCTCCGACTGGTGCGGCCCGACAGTGGACGCGTTTCGGTTAGGGCGAATGAGCCAGCGGAGTTCGAGCTGGCAATTGGCTACCCGCGCGTGACGGCCCGGCAGATCGCCGCTCTACCGGCCGGCCGATTGGTGACCGCCACGGGGGTGGCGCTGCATTCGTACAATGCGTTCGGCGATTCGCTCGTTCACGTTCGAGACTCGACCGGATTCCTTCGCGTGTCCGGCCCGCCGGAAACCATCACCGCTGCAACCGGTGACAGCGTGAGGATCACCGGCCGGGTGGGGGTGCGGCTCGGACGGCCGGCTCTGGTGACCGCCTCCGTCTTCCGTATCGCGTCGGCGCAGACGCCGCAACCTCGTGCCGTGAGCACCGCGGTTGCCGCCAGCGCGGAGTCCGGCGCGCTCGACGGCGCGCTGCTATCGATCGCCAACGCGCGGGTGATCAGCGTCACCAATCTCCCACAGGGCGAATTTCGGGTGCGCGTCACCGATGGCAGTGGTGCGCTCGATGTCTTCCTAGACCGGGACGCCGCCATCACCACGGAAGATCCGGTGGTGCCGGGTGTGCTGCTCGAAGTTACGGGAATCCTGATGCCTCGCGAGGGCTCCCCCGGCGAGTGGATGCTGAAGCCGCGTGCGAGTCTGGACCTCAGAGTCACGGTCCCTCGGGTTACGACCACCGAGGCGCGTGCGATGGTGGCCGGTAGCCTCGTCGAGATCCGTGCCGTTGCCCTGAATGGAGTGGCCACGTTCGGTGATAACACGGTCCATATCGTCGATCCCTCGGGAGCACTCCGCGCGATCAACGTGAATGCGTCGTTCCAGTTCGCCGGCGACAGTATCCGCGCCCGGGGAGTGCTGGCGATCCGGGAGGGCCAGATGGTACTCACGCAGACCACGCTGGTGGTGCTCGGCAAGTCGACCGTGCCGCCTCCCACTCACATCGCAACCGAGGTCGCGGCCAGGGCGAACGGCGGGGTGCTCGACGCCGCCCTCGTCGAGGTTCGCAACGCCGAAGTCAAGTCGCTCTCCGCCTTCCCGGGACAGGATGTATTTCTCACCGTCGATGACGGGACCGGGGTTCTCACCGTGATCCTCGATCGCGATACGGGGATCGGTACGGCTGGCCTCACGGTGGGGAGCAAGGCCAACTTTGTAGGGCTCCTGGTGCCGACCGCTTCGGGTACCTGGCAGCTGAAGCCGCGCTCACCGGCCGACGTGGTGAAGCAGTAAGGAAGGAGGGCGGTGTGCAGCGGGACCGGTGCCGGCTTCGCCCCGCAACTTTCCGTCGCGGGTCTCCAGCAGATGCCTCTGGCAGATTGCGGGTTCGGAACGGCGAGTTCCCGGAACACGGTCGCGGACAGCTAGCGTATTTGAAACTGCCGATGCCTCGATTGCCTGCTCACGGGTTACCCACCATTAACGTCCTTCCGGAGCGTGTCGCCGGGGCTGTACTTCTGACTCCCAGGTCCTGGTTGTCGATACCTGCGGCAAGATCAACGATGCATCAACGAAAGCCGCCCGGGACCATAACAGGGTTTCGG
>JACDHQ010000120.1 GCA_013820975.1 Gemmatimonadaceae bacterium | reverse complement strand
TGCCGATACCGTTCTCGCGGAGGGACTTCCACCGCGCCGGCAGGCGATGCAGCGTGCGCAGCTGCAGGCGCAGCGCATCGGCCGCGTTCTGCTTGACCAGGATGCGCCGCTCGAAGGCGAGCCAGGGCGGCAGGTCGGCGAGCTCGCTCCGCAGGCTGACGTCGGCCGCGGAGGCGGTGACCCGCTCCACGGCGTAGCGGTGGGCGTAGCGCGCGTAGCAGTACTGGCAGCCGATCGCGCAGCCGGTGTACGGGTTGATCGACCAGAAGGGCATCCCGGTCGTCTCGGGCCCGTTGAGGATCGTCCGGGCCGACGCGCCGAAGTAGCTGATGTCGCGCTGCTCCCCGATGACGGGGAGGGGTCTCGCGGCGTGCGCCGCGGAATGGGCAAAGAGCGCGTGCTGGAGTGCTTCGGGCATCGGCACCGGGGGGAATGCGGCTCCCGGTATATACCGAACAAAACCCGAAGTGGCAAGACCGGGCCGGTGGAGCTAACTCTTGGCCATGCCACAACCTGCAAAGCTCCCCGATCTCGATATCCAGCGCGCCCTCGGAACCCTGCCGGGCTGGACCCGGCGCGGCGACGCGCTCACCAAGACCTTCGCCTTCGACCGATTTGCCGACGGGATCGCGTTCGTCGACACGATCGCGGTGGCGGCTGACGCGATGGACCATCATCCCGACATCGACATCCGCTACACCAAGGTGACCGTCGCGCTGTCGACGCACAGTGCGGGGGGCATCACCCAGCTCGATCTCGACCTGGCCGAGCAGGTCGAGCGGGTGGCGAAGGGGTGAGCGCGCACCGGGGGCGCCGGCTCGCCCTGGTGTTCGCGCATCCCGACGACGAGACGTACGCGATGGGGGCGAGCATTGCGCGGTATGCGCATGCCGGCGTGCACATCGCGCTCTTCTGCGCGACCGATGGTGCTGCGGGGAAGAGCTCGGACGTCCCCGTCAATTCGCAGGAGGAGCTGGCCGCGATCCGCCGCAACGAGCTGCACGCCGCGGCGCGCCACCTCGGCATCCGCGACCTCACCGCCTGCGGGCATCCCGACACGGGGCTCACCGCGCTCGACCCCGATGTGCTGATCGGCGACATCGTGCGCTTCCTGCGCCGGGTGCAGCCGGAAGTCGTGGTGACCTTCGGTCCCGAGGGCGCGCCGACCGGGCATCCGGATCACCGCGCGATCTCGCGTGCGGCGACGGCGGCGTTCTTCCTTGCCGCGCTACCGACGGAGTATGAGGGGTCAGGCCTGCCGCATCGCGCTGCGCGGCTCTATTACACCACGTTTCTTCCGCCGAAGCCGGGGGCGCGGCTGCAGCGGCTTGGGCTACCGCCGACTGCGCGGCTCGATGCACGGCCGTGGGAACGGCGGAAGCGAGAAGCGTTCATGCTCCATGCGACGCAGCGGGTGCACCAGGCAACGTTCGAGGAATTGGCGATGACGGAGGAGGAGTGGTTTGCGCTGGCGTCGGGAGTCGGGCAGGGGGAGGATGTGGTGGGGGATTTGCTTGAGGGGCTTTGAGGGCGTGGGCGACGTCGTGCGGGAGCTGTGCACCGCCTGACCCACCTCTTGCATTAAATTTAGTCTCCCCTAACTTTCACCCTCGGCCAACCTTACCGCATCCAGGCACCTCATTGCTCAGCACGCCCGCCCACCCCGCATTCCTGAAGACCGCGGTCCTCCTGACCGTCCTTGCAGTAACCCAAGGCTGCACCGCCGACCCCCGCTCCAACGACCCCCGCCTCCAGGCAGTCGCCACCACGGGCATGATCGCCGACATCGTCGGCCAGGTTGGCGGTGAGCGCGTCATGGTCGAGGGACTGATGGGCCCGGGAATCGACCCCCACCTGTACCGCGCCAGCGCCGGTGACGTCCGGAAGCTCTCCAACGCCGACATCGTCTTCTACAACGGACTCCACCTCGAGGCCGCCATGGGCGACGTGCTCGAGCAGATGCGCGGGCGCATCCAGACAGTGGCAGTCACCGACAGCATCGACCGCGGTACCCTGCTCGCACCCCCCGAGTTCGCAGGTGCATACGATCCGCACCTCTGGTTCGACGTCAGCCTCTGGATGCAGGCGGTCGAACAGGTCGAGCGCGCACTCTCGGCCCGCGACAGCGCGGGCGCTGCCACGTATCGCGCCAACTCCCGCGCATATCTCGCCCAGCTCGACTCGCTGCATCGCTGGGTGCAGGCGCGGACGCAGGAGGTTCCCGCCGAGCGGCGGGTGCTCGTGACTGCGCACGATGCGTTCAATTACTTCGGGCGCGCGTACGCATTCGAGGTGAAGGGGCTGCAGGGGATCAGCACGGTCTCGGAGGCCGGGACCGCCGACGTCCAGCGGCTCGCCGACCTCATCGTGGAGCGCCGGATCCCGGCGATCTTCATCGAGACGTCCATTCCGCGCCGCACGATTGCGGCCGTGCAGCTCGCTGCGCGCTCCCGCGGCTTCCAGCCGCGCATCGGGAGCCCGCTCTTCTCCGACGCGATGGGCGACGCCGGCACTCCCGAAGGGACGTACATCGGGATGGTGCGCCACAACGTCAACTCCATCGTGGACGCGCTGCTCGACACGAGTCCCGCGCCATGAACGCCATCGAGATCAACGACCTTACGGTCGCGTATCAGGACAAGCCGGTGCTGTGGGACCTCGATCTCACCGTCCCGTCGGGCATCCTGATGGCCGTGGTCGGCCCCAACGGCGCGGGCAAGACGACGCTGATCAAGGCGATCCTCGGCCTCATCGATCCTGCGGCGGGTCAGGTGCTGGTGCAGGGCAAGCCGTACCGGAGGCAGCGGCACCTGCTGGCGTACGTGCCGCAGCGCGGCAGCGTGGACTGGGACTTCCCGACGTCGGTGCTCGACGTGGTGATGATGGGGCGCTACGGCGCACTCGGCTGGATCAGGCGCCCGGGGGGGCGCGAGCGTGCGCTGGCGATGCAGGCGCTCGACAAGGTGGGGATGACCGACCTCGCGGAGCGCCAGATCAGCCAGCTCTCCGGCGGCCAGCAGCAGCGGGTCTTCCTCGCGCGGGCGCTCGTGCAGGACGCGTGCATCTATCTCATGGACGAGCCGTTCCAGGGGGTCGATGCGAAGACCGAGCGGGCGATCATGGACGTGCTGCGGGAGCTGCGCGACACCGGCAATACGGTGATTGCGGTGCACCACGCGCTGCAGACCGTGCCCGAGTACTTCGACTGGGTGACACTCCTGAATGTGCGCCTGATCGCCGCAGGCCCGGTGAAGGAGGCGTTCACCGAGGCCAACATCCGCCTCGCGTACAGCGGCCGCGTGCCGTTCCACTCCGGCACCAGCAACGGCACGAGCAACGGCGACGGCAGCGGCAAGGGCGATGGCGACGATGCCGACGACGCGCCCTGGCTTTCGGCATTGAGGTAGCGGGTCGTGGACGCGGGCCGGCTGCTGCACGACCTCTTCTTCGACTACACGCTCCGTACGGTGGCACTCGGCGCCATGGCGCTGGGCGTCGTCAGCGGCACCCTCGGCGCATTCGCGGTGCTGCGTCGCCAGAGCCTGCTCGGTGACGCCATCTCGCACGCCGCGCTCCCGGGAATCGTGCTCGCCTTCATGTTCACGGGCGCCAAGGATCCGCTGTGGCTCGTGGTCGGCGCGGCGGTCGCCGGATGGCTTGGCGCGCTGACGGTGATGTGGATCGTCCGGCAGAGCCGGCTCCCTGAAGACACCGCGCTCGGGATCGTCCTGTCGGTTTTCTTCGGCATCGGCCTCGTGCTGCTCACCTACGTGCAGCGCGAGCCTACGGCCAGTCAGGCAGGGCTCAACACCTTCCTGTTCGGCCAGGCCGCCACGCTCGTGGTGGACGACGTGATCGTGATCGCCGTGCTCGGCTCCGTGGCGCTCGGCGTCGTCGCGCTCTTCTGGAAGGAGTTCAAGCTCCTGAGCTTCGACCGCGAGTTCGGCAAGTCGCTGGGGATCGGGATGCGCGGCATCGACGTGCTGCTGACGACGGTGCTGGTGATCGCGATCGTGATCGGGCTGCAGACGGTGGGTGTCGTGCTGATGAGCGCCATGGTCGTGGCGCCGGCCGCCGCGGCGCGGCAGTGGACGGACTCGCTCGGCGTGATGGTCGTGCTGTCGGCGGTCTTCGGGGCCCTCGGCGGCGTGACGGGGGCGGTCGCGAGCAGCACGGCTGCGGGCATTCCTACCGGGCCGGCAATCGTGCTCGCGGTGACGATGGTGGTGGTCCTCTCGATTGCGCTTGCCCCGCGCCGCGGGCTGGTGTGGGAGTGGGTGCGCCACAAGCGCAACCAGCAGACGGTGCGGACGGGTGCGGTGCTCACGGACCTGTATGCGCTTGCCAGCCATCACAAGGAGCGCGGCCATGGACACAAGCTGGCCGTGCTGCAGGCGATGGACGCCAGACGGGGCGGCGTGCGCCGGACGCTCGATGTGCTGGCGTCGCGGGGGCTGGCGGCGCGCGCTGCCGACGACACATGGTCGCTCACGGAGCAAGGCGAGCAGGAAGCACGCGCCGAGATCGCGCGGCGCGAGGGGGACGACGCATGAGCGGACGCATGCGCGGATGCATGCGCGGCCACCCGTGAGCCGCGACCCATGAGCACCATCGACATCGAGATCCAGCTCATCGCGGTGGTCGTCGCGGTGAGCTGCGCGCTGCCGGGGGTCTACCTCGTGCTTCGGAGGATGGCGATGATGAGCGACGCCATCAGCCACACCGTCCTGCTGGGCATCGTGCTCGCGTTCTTCGTCACCGGTGACATCGCCTCGCCGCTCCTCATCATTGCGGCGGCGGCAACGGGCATGCTCACCGTCACGCTGGTGGAATCCGTACGCGGCACGCGCCTCGTGACGCAGGACGCGGCAATCGGGCTGGTGTTCCCGGCCTTGTTCAGCATCGCCGTGATCCTGATCTCGCGGTACGCGGGCGACGTGCACCTCGACACCGACGCCGTGCTGCTCGGGGAGCTGGCGTTCGCGCCGTTCACCCGTCTCGAGGTCGGAGGGGTGGACCTCGGGCCGAAGACGCTGTACGTCATGGGCGGCGTGCTGCTCCTCAACGTCGGCTTCATCATCACGTTCTACAAGGAGCTGAAGCTCACGACGTTCGACGCGGCGCTCGCGGCGTCGCTCGGGTTCTCGCCGGTGCTGCTGCACTACGCCTTCATGGGGCTCGTGTCCGTCACGGCCGTGGGCGCGTTCGACGCGGTGGGCTCGGTGCTCGTGGTGGCGCTCATGATCGTGCCCCCCGCCGGCGCGTACCTGCTGACCGAGAAGCTCCGCTGGATGATCGTGCTCAGCGCCCTCCTCGGCGCCAGCTCGGCACTTGCCGGCTACTGGGTGGCGTGGGTGGCCGACGCATCCATCGCCGGATCGATCGCCTCGGTCACCGGCGCGCAATTCCTCCTGATCTTCCTGCTGGCGCCCGAACGGGGCGTGATCGCGCAGTCGATGCGTCGCGCTCGGCAGCGGGTAGAGTTTGCCCAGCTCATGCTGGCCATCCACCTGCTGAACCACGAGGGGACGCCGGAGGCGGAGCGGGAGAGCCGTGAGTCGGAGCTCCACGAGCACCTGCGCTGGTCGCCGAAGTTCGTGGCGCGCATCGTCCGGCTGGCTGAGCGCGAGGAGCTCATCGAGCGGGAGGCTGGAGGGCTGCGCCTCACGCCGGCGGGGAGGGCGGTGGCCAGGAGTGCGATCGCGGCGTGAGGCAACTCACTCCACATCCTCGCGCCTCGTATCGCGCTGCTCGAGGATGAAGTCCGCCCCGAACGCCTGCGATGGCGTCTGGAATCCCGTCGCGACTCCACCCGCGAGCACCCGCTGCGCCGCAGCAACGGCGGTGCGCGCGGTGAGGGTGTACCCCTCCGGCGCGGTCAGCCGCGAGACGGCACGATTGCCGCGCGCATCCCGCACCTCCCCCCAGAACCGGCTCACGCCGCGCATCCGCGCCGCGTCACTCGGCCCCGGCTTCCGTGCTCTTGCCTTCGCCACCAGCCGCCGCGGAACCAGCGGTAGCCTCAGCAACGGCCCGAGCCAGCGACTTGCGACCAGTGCACGCCGCATCGCGGGCGTCATCGCCATGTAGACGGCAATGTTCGGGATTCCCGTGCTGTGCCACGCCGTTGCGACGTCCCCCCACGGAATGGTGACAGCGAGCGCCGGCGCTCCACCGACGAACTCGATATCCCGGGAGCGCCACGCCGCCGGCACTTCAATGATCTGTCCATCCCGTCGCACGGCACCGCCGGTTCCGGCATTTTCCGCCATGGTCGTCGCCGTCCCACGGGAGACACCGCCCAGTCCCTGGAACGCGAGCACGAGCTCCGTGGCGCCGGGCAGGCGTTGCGCGAGGTGCGCGGCGAGGCAGTCGGAGGGGACCACGTCGAAGCCGACGCCGGGGAGCAGCGTCACTCCGCGCGCATCTGCCTCAGCATCGCGCGCGGCGAGCGCCTCGAACACGGCCATCTCGCCAGTGATGTCGAGGTAGTGCACGCCGCGGCGAAGACAGGCGTCGACCATCGGCCGCGACGTGTGCATGAACGGGCCGGCGCAGTGCAGCACCACGCGCATGCCGTCGAGCGCCGCGTCGAGCGCGGTGGGGTCCGCGAGATCCGCCATCCGATGCTCGAGCCCGTATTGCCCCGCGACCTCAGCAACCGCACGTGCGTC
>JACDHQ010000682.1 GCA_013820975.1 Gemmatimonadaceae bacterium | reverse complement strand
GGCAAGAAGGTTGCGGCCCAAGCGCTGACCAAGACGGCTTGGTACCCGCTGGTGAAGAAAGTCGGGGCACTGGTCGGGCAGAAGATCACCAAGAAGACCGTCGAGAAGACCATCACCAAGGCTGTCCCCGTCGTCGGCGGCGTCGTCTCCGGTGGCCTGACGTACGTGACATTCCGCCCCATGGGGCACCGCTTGGCTGATGCGCTGGTCGCGAACCTGAACGGCGATTTTGACGACGAGCTCGAGCTGAACGCCGAGTTCGCGGCGTCGCTGGACGCTGACGTGATCGAGGGTGACGTGGTCGAGACCGGCGGCACCGCAGACGGAGCGGGCCCCGCCGAGTCCGAGTAGCGCTGAGCAAGGATCTCCACCGCGTTGGGGACTCCCGTCGGTGGATAACCGCGAGCGCGTCAGACCGAGGGCCCGATCCCTTTACCTGGGAAACCGCAGAGTCGGACAACTTTCTGAATGGGAAACTCACGTAGCGGCACAACGGCCGTCGAGCGAGAGTCGTTCTCCCTTTCCATGCGGGGCGTCAGGTGGGCCCGAGACCTGCCGATGCCGGGATCATTGGCGCTCGGCGGCTGTGGACGGTGTCAATGATTTCGGCGCTGTCGATGCCTTGCAGGTAGATCGATGTGATGCCGAGGTTGGTGTGGCCGAGTTGGCGTTGGATGACAATCAATGGGACGCCTTCGCGCGCCATCTCGACTGCGTGTGCATGGCGCAGCTGGTGCGGCGCGAAGCGGCGTCGGACGCCGGCCGCCGCCGCGACACGACGAAGCTGGGCGCGAGCTGACGACGCGGACCATGGCCGCCCCCGGGTCGGGCCGTGGATCACGCACAGAAGCGGGCCGACTGGCATTGCGCGGCGGGGGGCTAGCCACGCAGCCAGCTGCTCCCACGCCCAGGTGTCCATCCCTACTTCGCGCCGCTTGCCGCCCTTGCCGCGCCTGACGACAATCGAGCCGCGTCGGGCGTCGAGGTCAGTCTCGGCGAGAGCGAGCGCTTCGCTGACCCTGAGGCCGGCCCGCCAGAGGATGACCACCAGGGCACGCAGTCGCGCGCCGTCTGTCGACGTGCCTGCGGTGCGCATGACCGCAACGATTTCCTCGACGGACGGCGGATCAGCTGGATAGCGCAGTCCCTTGTTGCGTGGGGTGCGACCGCAGTGGTAGCCGGGCATCGTCGCCGGGGAACGACGGCGCCCCGCGGCATCGAGCAATGGTGTCGGCATGAGTCCTCCTCAGTTGGGAGGAGCCATCGTCCTTGGCCACCGCTGGGCCTCGTCCGAAGCGGCAGTGGCCGCCAACGCCCAGACAGCGCCCGGCGCTCATTGCGTTCGTCCTAGCTCGTCGGTGCGCCGGTTCTCCTTACGCGGAATCCACTCGACGCGCCAAGTCTCGAAGAGCGCCAACAGCTCCTCTGCCTGCGCCCGCAGAGACTGCAGAGCTGCATTCTTTGTTTTCCACTCGCGGTTGATTTGCTTCACCACAAGCATCGAGTCGCCCTTGACCACGACATGCCGCTCCCCGTGCTTGAGCGCCACACGCAGCCCGAGGATCAGCGCGTGCCACTCGGCGGTGTTGTGGGTCCCCTGATCAAACCGCTTCATGTCCTGGTCGAAGGAGCCGTCGCTCAGCTCAACAGTGCAGGCAGCCGTTACCGGGCCGGGACTCTGCCCGCCCCCGTCGAAGTGGATGGTCGCCCGCTTCATCACCTCGCCAGCATTTTGCCCCACGGCCCGTTCCAGGCCACACGAGGTGCGTTTCGCTTTTCGTCCGAAGCGACAGTGCCCGGCACCCGAGGCCGCGCTACTGCTTCTGCCTCAAAGCAGCAGCGCCTAGCAGCAGTGCCGAGGCTATAGTTTCGCGTTACGAGCATCCACACGCCGTGCGCGAGTCGCGTCAACCACCGAGAGCGTGGCCGCGAGCACCGCGAGCACCGCCGCGAGCCAGGGGTCGAGCAGCGCATCGAGAGCGACGAACGCCACCAACGCAAGCAGCGCTGCGC
>JACDHQ010000681.1 GCA_013820975.1 Gemmatimonadaceae bacterium | reverse complement strand
CTGTGCCGGCGTGGCGACCGAGAGGATGAGCGTGTGCGTCGGTGAGGCGAACGCCCCGGTGGCCACTCCCGAGATCACGTGCATCGCCACCACCAGCCACACGCCGGCCGCCGGCACGCCGAGCATCATCAGCGGATTGGTGCACAGCAGCAGCGCGCCAGCGTACACCACCGTCTTCGTCCCGAAGTGGTCGCCCAGCCGCCCCCACCATGCATTCGTCATCGCGCTGGTCACGGCACTGGCCGCGGCGAGCGCGGTGACCGCCATGAACGACAGGTGCAGCTCCTGCAGCAGGTACACGGTGAGGTGGGGGCTGAGCAGCCCGATCCCGACGCCGAACACGCCGCCGAAGTAGAGCAGCGGGCGGAAGTTGCGGTCGCGTGCCGGTCCCGCGAGCGCATCGCGCAGGCGCACCTCCTCCATCCGCGACTGCTGGCGCCGCGGGTGGGGAACCTTCCGCATCACCAGCAGCGAGACGGCACCGAGCGCCATCGCGAACGTGAAGACGACGGCGAAGCCGGTGAGTGATCCGGGGTGCGCGCGTCGCCAGCCGTCGAGCAATGCGGCCGCGGCGAGCGCCATCGCCATGCCGAACACGCCCATCGTGCGCGAGCGGTTGGCAAAGAACGCATTGCGGATGCGCGATGGGACGAGCTCCGCCATCCACGAGAGGAAGGCCAGTTCGAACGTCGCGGTGCCGATTGCGGAGACGGTCATTGCCGCAATGAGCACGGCAAGGCGCACCGGGTCGGGCAGGGGAAGGAACACCACGACGACGGCGATGCCGACCGTCAGCCGGCCGACGATCGCGCCACGGATTGCGGAGCGTGGCCAGTGCCCGGCCCGTTCGATGCGCCACGAGATGTAGAGCTGGCTCAGGCGCGCCAGCAGTGGCAGTGAGGTGAGGAGGCTGATTGCCGCCGGCCCGGCGCCGAGGGCCAGGGCGAAGCCGGTGAGGATCGCGCCGCCGGTGAGCTGGACGAACGCGGCGAACAGCATCCCCTCCTGCCGTACGAGCCGCTGGGCCTCGGCCGCGCGCGCGGGAACCGCTGCCCAGAGCGCGGTGGGGCTGCCGTACGTCTCGAGGTCGTCGCCGTACCGGGGAATGGAGGAACCCGTGGATGCGGGGGAGGGCGGAGCAACAGCGCCTGCGGGCATGCAGTGAGGACGCCTGGACGGGCGGTTTCGGCACCGCTGCGTGTCGGGTGGCACCGCTGCGTGTCGGGTGGCCCTGCTGCGAGTGGCCCCGTACATTCGTCGTCCGTCGTCCGTCGTCCGTCGTCCGTCGTCCGTCGTCCGCTCGGCCCCCTACCCCCGACCCCCTACCGCAGTCAACATGCTCTTCCCACTCGAGCTGCGCTTCAAGATCCTCGCCCTCGCGTCGCAGATCTACGTGCGCGACGCCAACGAAACGCTCGTCGCGTACGTGCGCCAGAAGCTGTTCAAGCTGAAGGAGGATGTCGTCGTCTACGGCGACGATGCGCAGCAGCAGGTGCTCTACCGCATCCGTGCCGATCGCATCATCGACATCTCGGCGGCCTACGCGATCACCGACGCGGAGAGCGGCCGCGTGCTCGGCACCCTCAAGCGGCATGGCATGCGCTCGTTCTGGCGCGCGCACTACGAGATCACCGCGGCGACCGGGGCAACCTACGTCGTGCGCGAGGAAAGCGTATGGGTGCGCGTGCTGGATGGCCTCGTCGGCCAGGTCCCCGTCGTCGGCATGTTCGCCGGCTATGTGTTCCACCCCGCGTACCGCGTCGTGCGCGCCGGGTCGGAATCGCCGGTGATGCGCATCGTGAAGACACCGGCCCTCTTCGAGGGACGCTTCCGCCTCGATGCACCGGCGATCGCCGGCGAGGAGGAAGCGGAGCTGCTCGTGCTCAGCACCCTGATGATCCTGCTGCTGGAGCGCGGCCGGGGCTGACCGCGCCGCGGCGGTCGTCTTCGCATGCGTCGAGCACGTCGTCACCGCCGAAGGAAGACGGCTCCATCCTTCATCACGAACTGCACC
>JACDHQ010000680.1 GCA_013820975.1 Gemmatimonadaceae bacterium | reverse complement strand
GTTCGTCACGCCGTCCCAGCGGACTGACGCGCTCGGTACCTTCCTCCTATTGAGGCGGCGCCTTCCAGGGACGATGCTGCGGTTGCTCGTATGCACCACCGGCGCACTCGTACCGATGGCGTACAGCGCACGAAGGTCCCAGATGACCCTCCAGACACCTCGATCCTTCAACGCCTGGCTTCGCGGCCAGCTGAAGGAAAAGAAAATGAGCCAGCGGCAGCTGGCGCTCCAGTCCGGCGTGGATCATTCCACGATCTCCCGGCTGATCAAGGGTGACCGCATGCCGTCGCTCGGCACGGCCACCAAGCTGGCGCGTGGACTGCGTGAGATCCACGACGAGGCGGACGGCCCGGCCTACTTCTCGTCGCTGAATTCGCGCACCGTCCTGCCCACCACGCGAGTCGAATACGCCCTGCGCGGCGACGACTCTCTGGCCGATGCCGACGTCCGCGAGCTCATGCAGGCCTACATCACCGTTCGTACGCGCCGCATCCGCTCATCCGGCAACGGCGCGACCGGCACGAACGGGACCAACGGGTACTTGAACGGCCGCTGACGCCGCTGGCCCTCCCCGCGTACCTTCGCCCCCGCGTACCTCCGCCCCGCGTACCTCCGCCCCCCGCTTTGGGCCATATGACGCGCATACGGGCAATAGCCGGCAGATGACGCCGCCAGGACTGATGCTGAGCGTGCGGCACCGTCCCCGACGGCCAATCTCCCGCCTATTGCCCACCACGACGGCAATTGACCCAACCGAGGGTCGCGTGCACTCATACGCCCGCATCGCGAGCATTTGACCCAATAGAACACGCCCGCGCGACCTAGCCACGCGGCGCCACCCGCGTTGATCGGCGATTCGTGCGAAACGCCTTTGGCGGCAGCTCCGGCAGCTCCAGAGCCCCGCCCCACAGCAGGAACGCGCGACGCAGGTTGACCGCGTCGTACCCCTCATCGGCTCCCGGGGTCTCCATGATGAACGTCGTCGACGCCAACCGCGGATCCCGCAACAAGGCGCCCAAGCCGGCAGCACCAATCTGCCCCGCTCCGACATGCTCGTGCCGATCCGTGCGCGACCCCAGCAGTGACCGCGAGTCGTTGAGGTGCACCATCGCCAGCCGATCCAGCCCAAGCAGCGCTTCGAACCGATCGATCACCGCCACCGCGCTCGAAGCCGACGAGATATCGTAGCCGGCGCCCCACAGGTGGGCGGTGTCCAGGCAGAATCCCAATCGGTCAGCGTCAGCGCCAACCCCGTCCATGATCTCCGCCAGCTCCTCGATCCGCGAGCCCAACAGATCGCCGCCGCCCGCAGAATTCTCGAGCACCAGCCGGACCCCCGGGGGTGACGCCGCCAACACGGCGCGCACGCTCTCGACAATGCTCCGCAGTCCAACCTCGGCGCCAACGCCTCGATGCGACCCGATGTGCGTGTTCACCAGGGTCGCCCCGTACAACGGCGCTCGCTGCATCTCCACCACGAGCCCGGCACGCGACTGCGACGCAGACGGCTCGCGCGACCCGGCCAGGTTGATGAGATACGACGCGTGGATCGCAACGCGGATACTCGAACCAGCGCAATACGCAACGAACGCCGCCGCATCCGCCGGAGCCTCCAAACGTCGACGCCACGCCGTCGGATTGTCCGAAAAGATCTGGAGCGCCCGCGCGCCGATTTGCCGAGACCGACGCGCCGCAGCCATCAACCCGCGCCCGACCCCCAGGTGCAGCCCAACCGGCGGTGCGTCAGCCGGCCACGTCAGCCGTCGACGCGGTTCGCGCCGTGCTACGGTGGCCTTCATGGAGCCGACCCCGGAGAACAACCTGGATCCGAAGACCATCGGCCTGGCGGTGTTCTTCGTCGCGCTGATCGTGATCGTCGCCGCGCTGTTGCTGCTGACCGTCCTCTGATCACCCGCCGTTGTTGTTGAGCACGGGCTCGATCAGTCCGTAGTTGCCGTCCGCTCGCCGATAGACGACCGCGACCGCATCGGTCTCTGCATTGAGGAAGACGAAAA
>JACDHQ010000119.1 GCA_013820975.1 Gemmatimonadaceae bacterium | reverse complement strand
ACGTGTGCAGTCGCCCGGTGCGCGGGTTCACCAGCGTCGGCAGCGAGTCGATGTAGGTGCTCTCCAGCTTCGACAGCTCGCGGTACTCCATCAGCAGCACCGGCAGCTCGTGGCCGGCGTCGGCGAGCTGCTGCAGGACGCTCGCATCGGTGCTCGGGCCCGTCGCTGTGCGCTTGAGGACCGGAAGCTCCAGCTTCTCGAAGAGGAGCTCGCGCAGCTTCGGGTTGCTGTTGATGTTGAAGCGCTCGCCGGCGCTCGTGTAGATGAGCTCCTCGACGCGCTCGCGCTCCGCCTGGAATCGGGTCTTGAGCTGCGCGAACCACTCGCGGTCGATGAGGATGCCCGCTGCTTCCATGTCGGCGAGCACGCCGATGAGCGGGATCTCGACGTCCTGCAGCAGGCGGAGGAGGCTCTGCTGCGCGAGCTGGGGCTCGAAGAGCTCGCGCAGTCGCCAGGTGATGTCGGCATCCTCGCACGAGTAGTCGCGCGCGCAATCCACCGGCACCTGGTCGTACGGCAACTCGCCCTTCCCCTTGCCGCAGAGCTCCTCGTACGTCGTCATGGTGTGCTGCAGGAACTCGAGCGCGAGCAGGTCGAGCCCGTGCGTGCGGCGGCCGGGGTCGAGGACGTAGCTCGCCACCATCGTGTCGAAGGCGAGTCCCCGCAGCTCCACGCCGGCGCCGCGCAACACAAGCAGGTCATACTTGGCGTTCTGCATCGTCTTGGAGACCGTCGCATCCTCGAGCAGCGCCTTCAGCGGTGCCATCGCCGGGTCGGTGAGCGGCGGCAGGTTGCGGATCGGCAGCTGCCGCTGCTCGGCGATCATGCGCGCGGCGATGCTGAGGTGAACCGCACTCTTCGTCGCGGCCTTCGTCGCGGACTTCGTCGCCTTCTTCGTCGCGCGCTTGCGGGCCGCGGCAGCTGGTGCGTCGAGGGTTTCACCCTCCTGCTTGTCGTGCGCATCGACGCCGCCCGTGAACGCATCGCGGTCGCGGTCGGTGAGGCCGAAGTCGAGCTCCCCCTGCGGGCCAACGTAGGCACGGTGCGCGAGCGGGAAGTAGTACGCCTCGCCGGGGGCGACGGCGATGGTGAGGGCGACGATCGTCGAGCGGAGCGGGTCGATCTTCACGGGGCTGTCGGCATCAACGACCGCCTGGGTATCGACTGCGATGTGCGGCGCCCGTCGCGCCCGCGCGACGAACTCCCCCACCAGATCGACTGTCTCGACCGTGACGTACTTCGTCGGGATCTTCGGCCGGGGCGCGAGCACGGGCGCAGGAGCGGATGCGTCACCGGCCAGCGTGGGATCAGTCGTCGCGCCGGCAATCGCCGCGCTGCTCGCACCGGCTGCCATCGCCTCGGCAGCCTGCCGCGCAAGCGTGTTGAACTCGAGCTCGACGAACAGCAGCGTCAGCCGCGCGCGATCGGGCTCGCGGACCCTCAGCAACGCGGTATCGAGCGTGATCGGCACGTCGCACTTGATCGTGACGAGCTCCTTGGAGAGTCGTGCCGACGCCGCCTGCTCGAGCAGCGCCTCGCGCGGGCGTTTCTTCGTGATCTCGTTCACCCGTGAGAGGATCGTCTCGAGATTGCCGAAGGCGTTCACCAGCTCGGCGGCACCCTTGTCACCGATCCCCTTCACGCCGGGCACGTTGTCGGAGGTGTCGCCGACGAGGGCGAGATAGTCGGTGACCAGCGCCGGCGGCACGCCGAGCCGCTCCGAACCGTTCTCCACTCCCACCCAGCTCTCCTCGACGCTCGCCGGCCCGCCGCGCCCGGGATTGAGCAGCCACACGCCGGGGCGCACCATCTGCTGGAAGTCCTTGTCGCCGCTGACGATGACCGTGTTGAGCCCCTGTGCCGCGCCCTGGACGGCGAGCGTCCCGATCACGTCGTCGGCCTCGTAGCCGGGCACCGTGAGGATCGGAACGTGGTACGCCTCGAGCAGCGTCGCGATCCGCTCCATGCCGCGGTCGAAGTCCGATTGCAGCTCCTCGGTGAGCTTCTCGCGGGTGGCCTTGTACTCGGGGTACGTCTCGTGGCGGAAGCTCAGCCCCGAGTCGTTCACCCAGCCGAGGTAGTCGGGCTTGTGCTTGTCCAGCAGCCGGTTGAGGAAGTTGACCACTCCCCATGCGGCGCTGGTGTTCTCGCCGCGGCTGGTCGTCAGCGGGCGGGAGATGAGGGCGAAGAACGCGCGATAGATGAGCGCGTAGCCATCGATGAGGAACAGCGTGGGCGACGGCGGCGGCGTGACGGGCGACATGCTCCAAGATACTCGCCCCGGGCGCCGCCGCGCCGCCCGCCGGTCAGACGCGCGTCACGTTGGCACTGCCCCGCGGAATGATCGTGTGCGTGCTTGCTCCCGCCGACGGTAGCGGTTAGGTTCGCCCCGTGCCACGAGAGAGCTTCATTGGGCAGACGCTGGCGGGTTACACGATCCGCAGCGAAGTGGGCGAGGGTGGCACGAGCGCGGTGTTTCGCGCCGAGCACGGCTCGCACGGCACCGTCGCGCTCAAGATCCTGCGCGAGAAGCTGCGCAACGACCGCACAGCGGTCACGCGCTTCCAGCGCGAGGCACGATTCGGCGAGCGCGTGGTGCATCCCAACGTCGTGCGCACCATCGAGATGGGCGAGGCGCGGGCGGGACTGCCCTTCCTGGCGATCGAGTGGGCGCCCGGCGAGCTGCTCGAGCGCTACGTCAAGCACAACGCGCCACTGCCGCACGCCGAGGTCGTCGCCATCATCCGGCAGATCGCCGATGCGGTGCACGCGGCCCACCAGGCGGGCATCATCCACCGCGACCTGAAGCCGGACAACGTCATGTACGATCCGGAGACGCAGCGCGTGAAGCTGCTCGACTTCGGCATCGCGACCGACACCAATGCAGGCGCCGACCAGCGGCTCACGCGCGCCGGCTTCTTCGTGGGCACGCTGATGTATGTCGCCCCCGAGGCACTGTCGGGAGAGATGGTCACGCCGCAGGCCGACCAGTACAGCCTGGCGACGATGGCGTATTTCCTGTTGACCGGGACGCTGCCCTACACCGCCAAGACGCCGCGTGAGATGTTCTCGCAGCTGCTCTCGCAGCCGCCGATCCCCCTCAACCAGGCCAAGGCGGGCCTGCATTTTTCTCCAGCCATCGAGCAGACGGTGATGCGCGGGCTCCACAAGGAGCCGGGCAAGCGCTTCGCCACCGTCGTGGCGTTTGCCGATGCGTTGCAGGAAGTAGTGGCCGCAGGTGGTGCCGAGCCGGTGGCGAGCCGCGGCGTGCGCGCACGGCTGCGCGCGCTGCTCCGCCGCGTCTCGGATCCCTTCCGCCGGGCTGCCCGCTAACGGCGCTGCTCGCCGGGCGGTACGATCTCGAGCGGCAGCCAGAGCGTGAACGTCGCCCCCTTGCCCAACCCGCTGTCCACCGAGACGTCGCCGCCGAGCAGTCGGGCAAGGCGGCGTGAGATGGGCAGCCCGAGCCCCGTGCCGCGCTCCATCGATTCGCCGCGCGGCCCCGCGTTCACCTGCTCGAACTCCTCGAAGATCCGGTCGTGATCGGCAGGCGCGATGCCGATGCCGGTGTCGCTCACCTGCACTGCGACCCACGGCCGCGCCGGATCCGGTGACTTCGCAGCGAGAGTGGGGGGCGCGGGCTCGTCGTCGACGGGACGTGCCGGCAGGGCCGAGGCATCAACAGGAAGCACCATCGATCCCGCCGCCGGCGTCGCCCCGCGCAACACGGCGCCAGGCGCCCCGCCGACGAGCCGCGTGCGGATCGCCACCGCACCCCCCGCCGGCGTGTACTTGATGGCGTTGCCGACGAGGTTCACGAGGATCTGCCGAAGGTGCGACGGATCGGTGCGCACCCGCGGCAACGAAGCGCCCACGGTCAGCGACAGCACGATCCCCTTGTCCGCAGCCAGCGACTCGAGCTCGCTCGCGACATTGAGCACAAAGGGGCGCAGCACCACCGACTCGAGATGCACCTCCAGGCGGCCGGCGGCCATCTTCGCGATGTCCAGCACCTGGTCGACGAGATGGCGGAGGTGGGTCGCGCTGCCGGCGATTCGCTCGACCGGGTTGGTCTGGCGCGGTGACAGCTCGCCGTACACGCCGTCGCGCAACAGCTCGACGAAGCCGACGATCGCGTTGAGCGGCGTGCGCAGCTCGTGCGAAACGTTGGCGAGGAACTCGCTCTTCATCCGGTTGGACCGCAGCAGCTCGGTCGACAGTCGCTCGAGCTCCGCGGAACGCTCGGCGACGCGATCGGCCTGCCGGCGCTCGCGCGCCAGCCCCAGGATGAGAAAGAGGACGGCCGTGCTGCCGAGCAGCCAGAGCGTCGCGCGCACGCCGGGCGCCGTGTCCTCGTGGATGACGTCCACCTGCCATGGCCGGGCGGCCCGCACCTGGGCCATCGCGGTCGCGATCCGCGTGCTCCCCTCCGCCTCCACCCCGTGGCTCAGGAGGGTGTCGTCCCCCGCATGGATGACGAGGCGCCGCCGCCGCGGGGCCCCCATCACCGTCGCCCGCGAGGCCAGGGCAGGCAGCCGCACCGTGCCGACGAAGGTGCCCGCGACCAAGGAATCGGCATGCAGCGGGACGACGATCGCCACCATGCCGCGCTGCGAAGGGAGCGAAACCAGCCTTGGCTGGATCCGCTGCGCGCCGTCTGCCGCAGTCTCGGGGGTCGCCAGGTCGAGCAGCTCGGCGCCGAGTGCGTCGGGAGCAAGGCTGTCGGGATCCACCGCATCACGGATCCGCGATGCGACGATGGTATCGTGTACCGCGCCGCCAAGATGATCACGTACCACGATCCGGTCGAACAGCGGAGCCGATGGCGGGCTGACCAGCGGCACGATGCGCTGAAAGCGCCCCTCGGAACCGGCCTCCGGGTCGCCGGCGCCGTCAGCATAGAGCCCGCCGAAAGTGCGCGCGGCGGCGATGCGCAGTGCAACGGCCTCCTCGACCTCGGTCGCGACGGCTTCGGCATCGCCCTCCGCATGCACGAGCAACGCTTCGCGCAATGCCATGTCCTCGAGGATCACTGCGATGAGCAGCAGCAGCAGCACGCCGCCGAACAGGGCGGCGTACAGGCCGAGCCCGCGCATGAGCCCCGGGCGGGGCGCCTGCGGCACCGCCATCTGCCCCGAGGCGCGGCGCTCGCCAGCAGTGCGGCGGGCGGACGGGTTCGAGGCCGGTGGCCCCGAGGAAGGACTCCTCATCGTGGATTGACGCTCGAGAAGGGCAGGACTAACGTCCGCGCCACATGACCAGTCACGAACGATTGCTCGCGATGCTCGCCGAACGCTCGGCGCGGCGTGGACAGTTCACCTTGGCGTCAGGGCGGACATCAGGTTTATACATCGACGCACGGCTCACGACAATGAGCCCCGACGGGCTCGCGCTCATCGGCCCGCTCGCCATCGCCGAGATGAAGGCGGCCGGATGGGCACCCGATTCGGTGGGCGGACTGACCCTCGGCGCCGACCCGATCTCCTACGCCATCGCGCATGCGAGCGCGCTCTCCGCGAATGACGGCGCGCCACTCGTCCGCGCGTTCACCGTCCGAAAGGAAGCCAAGCAGCACGGCACCGGCCGGCGCATCGAAGGCCCGTTCTGCGCTGGCGACCGCGTCGTCGTGATCGAGGACGTCATCACGACCGGCGGCTCGGCGCTGCGCGCCGTCGAGGCAATCCGAGCCGCCGAAGGGGTCGTGCTGGGCGTGCTCGCGCTCGTCGATCGCGAGGAAGGCGGACGCGAGGCGCTAGAGGCCGAAGGGTTGGCCGTTCGTGCGCTTGCCGTCGCGACCGACATCGTTCCGCGCATCGCCGGCTGACCCGCGCGCCGCCGCCATCGCGGCATCATCGGCTCCCGGGATCAGGAGCGGCACGACGGGAATCGCGATATGCACCTGCGCCCCCGCGTGCACCGAGATGCGACCGCCCAGCCGACTGGCGAGCTCTCGCGCGAACCCGAGATCCATTTCCCCGGTCGCGTCGCCCGCGGTCCGGGGGTGAATCGCGATCGTCACCGCGCGCGATGTCAGCTCGGCGAGGTCGATGACGATGCCGGCGTCGCTCGGCACTGTCCTGGCCACCGCGATGACCACGGCCTTCAGCAGCAGCTCGAGCCCCGCAGAGTCGATGGGGCAGGTCGGAAGGTCGTCGCCGAGGACGACATCGATCCCGTCGATGGCCGCCGTGAGGTCGCCGCGGACGGCGCAGGCGAGCTCGCGGATCGAGGTGGCCTGGAGTGCGAGGGCAGGGAGCTGCGCCGCGGGGTCGCCGAGCGTGGTCGCGATCATCGCCTCCATCGAGCGCGCATTGCGAGCGACCATCGCCCTGACCTTCGGGTCCTGGCGCGTCTCCTCGGGGACCGATTCATCGTCCATCAGGGCCACCGCGGTCGCGATCGTGCCGAGCGGGTTGCGGAGGTCGTGCCGGATTGTGCGGTAGCGGTTGCGCAGCTCGTCCACCATGCCGCGGGTGTACCCGCTGGCCGCGGCGAGGCGCAGCAGTGACGCCGCGTCGGAGATCCGGCGCGCCACGGCCAGCCCGTCAGCCGCCGTGGTGGGACCGTTGTACTGCAGGGTGGCGGTATCGACCGCGCGCAGCACCAGCATGACCCCGCCGTCGAGCTCCTTGAGCAGCTGGTTGAGCGATGCCCCGCGGCGCAGGGCGACGGCGCCGGCGTCCCAGCCGTCCTGCATCGCCC
>JACDHQ010000118.1:1545-6709 GCA_013820975.1 Gemmatimonadaceae bacterium | reverse complement strand
CCATGCGTGCGCGGCGCCGGGCGCGTCTCGTGAATTGGCTCAGGGCATGCCGGAACGCCGCCGCGACGCGTTGCGCGCGGTGGTCCCTTGTCCGTCAGTGCGCGGCGTCGAGGAGCGAGAGCTGGCGCGTCTGCTGGTTGGCGGTGACCGCGGCAGCAAGCACCAGCCAGGCGAGCGCGATGCGAAGCGCCGGGTCGCCCGGTGCGCTCATGCGCGCTGTGCGCAGGTGGCGCGCGAGCCGCGGGACGGCATCGACGCGCTCACCATGTCGCAGGTACGATGCGAGCTCCGCCGCGGCATCGACCACGGCCGCAACCGCGTGCCGGCCAAACGCCGCGCGCGCCCGCGCGTCGCGCTCCTCGGGAGATTCGCTTGCAGGCCGCCGCGCGGGAATGCCGCTGAGTTCTTCCCGGAGGGCAGCGATCTCCGTCACGAGACGCGGCAGTCGCGCCCGCACATCAGGCGAGAGCAGGCCGCACCACACCGACGCGGCGCGCGCCCGGATGATCGAGACAGTGTCGGCATGCTCCGGCACCGTCGCGGCAGCATCGCGTTCGACATGCTCGAACTGATCGGCAACGACCGCGAGCGCGCTGCGATGCAGTGCTTCCACCGCACTCTGCGAGTCGATGTCATCGGCATGCCTGAGTGCGAGGCGCAGCAGCAATGCTGTGGCGGCGCTGGCGCGAAGCTGTTGCGCAAGCGCGAGCAGCTGTGCCGACGCAGTCTCGCGCAACACGAGTTCCTGGACCGCAACATCATATGCAGTTGCGACATCGGACAGCGCCGAACGTTCGGGCGGCGTCACGATGTGCGCAGCGTCCGCCCCGCCAGCATCGAGCAGGCGGCGCGCCGTGGACAGCGCAAGACGATGCCGCGCCGGTTCGATGGCGCGCACTGCCCAATGCTGTTCGAGTGCGTCGGAAAGCGTCATGGTGCCATGCACCTCACCACCCCGGAGCGCTGATGCGACGGATGTCGCACTCGGGTATTCGCTGAAAGAATGGGATGTCTTTGTGATCTTGGCAATACTCGACAGCCCTGAGACCCCTGCGCCACAGCGACTTATACCATTCCGTTGCGCACCGTGACTGCCACGTTATACTACCCGCCCCGCGAGGATTCTTCCCCGCGCCGGCCCCCCTCCCCACCGTACGATCCCCCTCAGAAAATGCCAGTTTCGTTCGCCCCCAGCGCGTCCGTTTCCGCGACCAATGATTTCATCGGTTCGCCGGCGGCCGGAGTCCTCCTCGGGGCGCACGCGGGCGATTGCATGGGGATGGACACCGACCCGGCCGCGTCGGCCACGGCGGTGGGGGCGTCGCTGCGGTCGCTGTCCCCGGCGGATGCCAGCTCGATCCTGGAGGCCCTCTCGGCCCAGGCCGCGGCCCTGTCGCTCGTCCTGGCAGCGGATGCCGGAGGTGCCATCCGGCTGCCCGAGTCGCTCAGGCATCTCGTGGAGACGGCGTCGATCCTGCCGGCCTTCCTGGGCGGCGCCGCGAACTGAGCCGCCGACCGGCGTCAGCCTACCAGGCGAGAGCGGAAACGTTCGCCGGCCAGGGCACCGGCGTGAAGTTGGTTCCTGAGGCATCGCCGACGAGGATCGCGCCATCGCGGACGAATGCGAGCCGCCTGCCGTCGGGTGCCCAGGCTGGCGCTCCGCACGACATCGCGCCGGTGCATCGCAGCGGTCGGGCATTCTTGCCGGTGGCGTCGAACACCCAGATCGCCGACCTGAGCGTGTACGGCTCGGGAACGGTCGCGGCGAGGCGAGTCCCGTCCGGGGACCAGGTGACGTGCGAGATCGTACTGACGCCAGTCACGGAGAGCGGTTGCAGGTCCGAGCCGTCCGAACGAAGCGTCCACAACGGCGTGACCTGCTGTTCGACCTGGGCGCTGAGCGGCGCCACTACGACGAGCCGTGCGTCGCGTGGATTCCAGTCAGGCGCGAACCGATCCGTGGCGAGCGTGTGGAGGGTGCCCCCTGCAAGCGGAAACGCGAACGTCGCACACTCGTAACGGATCCCGAGGCCGGTGGACGGAGCGGCTGGTTTCGCCTCGCATCCCTCGAAGGCAATCCATGCCCCGTCCGGCGACCACGCGACGCGTCCCGCCTTGATCGACGAGTGCGTGAACACCGTGCGATCGTCGCTGCCGTCGCTTCGCATGACCCGGATCGTTCCGTCCACGTTGTAGGCGACGTGGCGGCCGTCTGGTGACCACGCGATCCCGCCAATCGAGCCGGTCACCGACCGCAACGTCCGTGGGACGGTTCCATCGGGGGCGATCGACACCACCGCCTGACCCGTCCCCGTGGAGGTGATGAACAGGAGGGGGCGATCGGCGCGCGTGGCCGGACCGGTGCCCTCGCCGCAGGCAGCCACCAATACAACGGCGAGGAGAAGGATCGCTCGAGGGGTCAATATCATGAAGTGGCGGAGGATGGACGCTGCGCCGGCAGCGTCGCGCGGCGAGCGCCACGTTAGGAGGTAGTCAACGCGCCCGCAATCCCGGTTTCGGCTCCCGACGGTTCCGGGGGCGCCACGGGGATCTCGAGTTGCGAAGGATCTGGTGGCGCGGCATCCACGGGCGCCCGGACAGCCGTCACTCCGTCAGGCCGAGCGGCGCGAGTCCCACCGCCCGAACGGCATCTCGAGCTGCGGGAGTGCCTCACCGGCATCATCGTCGCGCATGAGCTCCGACATGCGGTGGTGAAACTGGAGCAGCTGGATCGGCGCTCGCATGCTCGTCGCCGGGAGCGCCATCACGACGAGCGCTTCCTCTCGCACTTTCCGCGGCAGGCTCGATGCACTCGGCATGTCGAGCAGGGCGTGGACCATGTCCTCGTCGCGCGCCATGATCGCGTCGTGCAGGCGTTCGGTGATCCCGAGCAGGCGCCCATGCGCGGTGCAATCGTCGTCAGGCCGGAAGCTCATCGGGACCTCCTCGCGGCGCTCATGATGCTGGATCCGCCTGCGCGATGAGCGTGCGGATGTCGGCCCGCCCCGCCGCCGCTGCAATCGGCGCCCACAGGTCACCGACCTCGGCGACGCGGGCCGGCATCGTGTCGAGCCTGAACCAGTCGGCGCGCACCCCGGCCTCGACCTCATCCCAGCGCAGCGGGGCCGACACGCTCGCCCGGGGTGTGGGACGCGCCGCATACGGTGCGGCGAGCGTGCGCCCCTCGGCGTTCTGGTTGAAGTCGAGCAGCACCCGGTTCCTTGGCCGGGATGCGACGCGGTAGACGAGCGTGAAGAGCGTCGGGCTCCGCTGGCCGAGCACGCGGGCGATGTCGCGCGCGACGCGCCAGGCGTCCTTCTGCGACGGACCGCGCACGATCGGCACGTACACGTGCAGTCCCTCGTTTCCGGAGGTCTTCACGACACTGGGCAACTGCAGCGCATCAAGGGCGTCCTTCACCTCCAGCGCCGCTGTGCACACCTTCGCGAAGGAGGTGCCGGGCGTCGGGTCGAGGTCGAAGTGCATCACGTCCGGTTCGCCGGGGCGATCGGCTCGCGCATACTGCGGGTGCACGTCGATGGCGCCGAGCTGCGCGACCCACATCAGCGTCGCACGGTCGGCGATGTCGATCTGGTCGAGCACCTTCCCCGAGGACCGCGGCACCGCGCACGTACGTACCCAGTCGGGTGCGTGCTTCGGCTTGCGCTGCACGTAGAACGCCTCGCCCTCCACACCCTCCGGAAAGCGGCGAAGCACGCAGCCGCGCCCGGCGAGGTGGGGAACCATCACGTCGGCGATCGCGGCGTAGTACGCGATCAGGTCGCCCTTCGTCCGCCCAGCCCTCGGCCAGTACACCTTGTCGAGGTTGGTGAGCGACAGGACGTGGCCATCGACGAGGACCTGCGCATCGCCGGACGCCGGGACGGAACCAGGCAGTCCAACACCCGTGCGCGTGCCGGACCGACGCCGGCGACGCTGCAGGTCATCGCGAGGGGTCGCGGGGCGCGCCCGTGACGGGCGGCGCGGGGCCGTCGAACGCTCAGGCACTGCGACGGCGCCTCGCCGGCTGCGTCTCGAGCGTCACCTCGGCGGCACGCTTGTCGTCGCGCAGGCCGATGAACACCGGCTGGCGCAGCTTGCCCGCGTCGGTCATCTCGTTGTAGCGAACCTCCACCACGAGGGATGGCGTCACCCACGTGGCGCCGCGCACAGCGGGCTTGGGCTCGAAGGGTGACGTGCGGCGGTTCAGGGGCGCGAGCCGGCGCGCGAGGTCGGCAAGCGTCGCGCGATCGAATCCGGTGCCGACCGCTCCGGCGAAGCGCAACGCGCCGCCATCGTGGTACCCCACGAGCAATGCACCCAGGTGCGTGCGACCTCCCTCGGGGGCGGTGAAGCCGCCGACGACGAACTCCTGCCTGGCCTCGAGCTTGTGCTTCACCCAGGCGTTCGACCGCGCGCCGCCGTGATACGGCGCGTCGATGTCCTTGGCGATCAGCCCTTCCCACCCCTGGGCCCGGGCGCGCTGCAGCAGGCGGCCCGCGGTCCGCGATGTCTCGCCGAGCCGCACACCGGCAGCGCGGCCCTTGTTACCGCGCGCTGCAGCAGCGGATCCGCCCGCGAGTCCGTCGAGGTATTCCTCGAGTGCCGCACGCCGTTCCATCCACGGCTCACGCACGAGCGTCTCGTCCCCGACCGCGAGGCAGTCGAACGCCACGAAGACCGCACGCCCCTCGGGCACGCCGCGCGTTGCATGGATGCGTCCCTGCAGCGCGCCGAAGCGCAATGCCGCGCCGCCAGAGTCGACGGCGATCAGTTCGCCATCCAGCACCACCGGCCCGCGCTCCGCCGCAATGGTCACCAGTGCATCGGCAACCTCCGGAAACTGGGCCGACTTCTCGTTGCCGTTGCGGGTCCACAGGCGCGCGCGGCGCTTGTCAACGGTCGCGATGATGCGCATGCCGTCCCACTTCGGCTCGTACGTCCACCCCGTGCCGCGTGGCAGCTCCGTGCCCGCGGTGGCGAGCATCGGCCGGAACGCGGAGGGCAGGGTGACGCGCGCCATCGGGGGGCGCGCTATGCAGCGCTGGTGCGGCGCGTGCGCTTCGTCGCCGCGCGCTTGGCCGTCGCCGTGCGCTTCGTGGCCGTCTTTGTCGTGCCGCGCGCTGCCCTCGGCCGGGGGTCGCGATCGCGCCCGCCCTTCAGC
>JACDHQ010000118.1:0-1535 GCA_013820975.1 Gemmatimonadaceae bacterium | reverse complement strand
GCGATCGAGGCTCTCCCGCAGGCGCGCCATGAGGTCGATGACGCCGGTCTCCTCCTCGTCTTCCACCTCCTCGACCTCCACCTGTTTCCCCTTGGACTTCGCCTTGATGATGTCCTTGAGGTTGCGCGTGTACTCGTCGGTGTACTTGGACGGATCGAACGACTCCGACAGGTTCGCCACCAGCTGCTCCGCCATCTCGAGCTCCTGCGGGCGCACCTGCTCCTTGGCGCCGCTCGGCAGCTGAAAGTCGCCGGCGTCCACGAGCTCCGTCTCGAACCGCATCAGGTGCAGCACGAGCGCATCGCCCGATGCCTGGACCGAGACGAGATGCTGCTTCTGGCGCAACGTCAGCTTGCCGATGCCGAGCGTGCCGGTGCGTGCCAGCGCTTCGCGGAAGAGCGCATACGGCTTTTCACCGCCCGGCTGCGGAACGAGGTAATACGGCGTCTCGAAGTAGCGCGGGTCCACTTCGGCCGCCTTCACGAAATCGAGGACGTCGACGCGCTTCGACGTCGCGACGGCCGCCTTCTCGAAATCTTCCTTCTCGAGGATGATGAATTGTCCCTTCGAGATCTCGTAGCCCTTCACGATGTCGCTCCACGGGACTTCCTGCTTGTCCTTGGGGCACACGCGCTGGTACTTGATCGGCGTGCTGTCCTTCTTGTGGAGCATGCGGAACGACAGCCCCTCCTTTGCCCGGACCGCCGAGTGCAGGTGGACAGGAATGTGGATCAGTCCGAAGCTCAACGCGCCCTTCCAGATCGCGGCCATGGGTCCTCGCGGGTGATGCGGAAGCCGCGCTACTTATAGATGCACGGCGTTGCTGCGGCGGTGAAAAGGCAATCAGTGTGCTATCCACCATCTTTCCACATTCCGAGGGAAACTTTCGGGATATCTTCCACGTTGCGTTGCGGAGAGCGGCGGAATCACGTCCATTTGACCCAATGGCCACGCTGAATTCCCGCTACACCTTCGAGCACTTCATCATCGGCGCGTCGAACGACCTGGCTGCTGCATCGGCCATGGCGGTCGCCGCGCAGCCGGGGACGGCGTACAACCCGTTCTTTCTCCACGGTGGCACGGGGCTCGGCAAGACCCACCTCATGCAGGCGGTGGCGCACGACCTCATCGCGCAGCGGCCGGGCACCGAGGTGCTCTATCAGTCGGCGGATGAGTTCGTCAGGGACTGTGTCGAAGCGATTGCCATCGGCGAGCTCGACCGCTTCCGTGAGGCATACGACCGCGCCGACGCCCTGCTGATCGATGACGTCCACGCGATTGCGGCCCGGCCCGACGTCCAGGCGGAGTTCGCCGCGGTGTTCCGGGCCCTCGTCGGTCGCGGCGTCCAGGTAATGCTCACCAGCGACCGGCCGCCTGCGCATGTGGGCGCCGACGCCGCCCTGGCCCGCAGCTTCGCGCTCGGGCGCGTGGCGGTGGTCACCGGGCCGTCGTGGGAGCATCGCCTCGCCATCCTCGAGGCACTGCGCGAATCACGCTTCGCCGCCGAGCCGGCAGCGACGGCGCTGGCGCCGCAG
>JACDHQ010000679.1 GCA_013820975.1 Gemmatimonadaceae bacterium | reverse complement strand
CGCGTGCAGGAATCCGGCCTGCTCAAGGACGACATCCGCCTGGACTTCCCGGCCGAAACGGGGAAGTTCGACACGGTGCTGCTCAAGCGTGCGACGAGGAAGGTCGTGGAATCGACGGCGCTGTGGGCGGATTACGCCCACGCGCAGGACCCGCCGGCTGACCCCGTCGTGCCGCTGCTCATCGTCCAGGTACCCAACACGCCATCCGACGACCTGCTGCTGGCGGCCGTGAGCACGATCCGCGAAGCGTGGCCCGACCTACGCTACGACGCGATCGCGCACGTCTTCGGCGAGCACAGCGCGTTGGAGCTCAGCGGTGAGGTGATCCCTCACGTGAGCCCGGAGACCGTGCAGGACCGTCCGCACATCCGTGTGCTGTTCGCCAAGGACGCGATCTCGACCGGGTGGGACTGCCCCCGTGCGGAGGTACTCGTGTCGTTCCGGCCGGCGACCGACCAGACGCACATCACGCAGCTGCTTGGGCGGATGGTCCGCACGCCGCTGGCGCGCCGCATTCCGGGCGACGACCGCCTCAACTCGGTGGAGTGCGTGCTCCCGCACTTCAACCGCAAGACCGCTACCGCCGTGGCCGAAGTCCTGCTCGGCAAGAAGGCCGACGAGGAGGACGGCACCGGAGGAAGCGGGGGCGGCGGCGGCCGCCGCGTCCTCGTTGCTCCGGTCGATATGGACGTCAACGCGGTGATCCCGACGCATGTCTGGGACGTGTTCGACCGACTCCCTTCGCAGAGCCTGCCGCGCAAAGCCGCGAAGCCGGTCAAGCGGCTGAGCGCGCTCGCCCAAGCCCTCTCGCGCGATGCGCTGCGGCCCCACGCGCGCAAGGACGCCTACGCCGAGCTGTTCGGCGTGCTCGACGGGCTGAGCGCTCGCTATAAGGACAAGATCGAGGCCGCGGCCTACGGGATCCTCGAGGTCGAAGGTGAGACGCTCGTCGCGACTGTCGGCTCCGACACGGCGCCGACCCCCGAGCAGTTCACAGAACTCGCCGACGACCGCTCCGTCGAGGCGGACTTCAAGGCCGCCGGTCGCGTGCTCTCACCCGACCTCGCGCGCAAGTACGCCGATCACGTGGCCGTGGAGAGCGAGGACGACGACGGCCTGTTCGACGCCCACCTCAAGGTCGCCGCGCTAGCGAAGGTCGACGACGTTCAGGGCGAGCTCGACCGTGCTGCCGAAGCGCTGGCCAAGAAGTGGATCGGCGAGTACCGCGTTGCCGTCAAGGGCCTCGCCGACGAGCGACGCGCGATCTACGACGAGATCGTCGCCATGTCGCGCGACCCGCAGCGCATCGACGTCCCGCGCCCGCGTGTCCGCGCAGAGGAGACCGAGGACGGCGACGGCAAGCTGCAGCCCACCAGGCCCGGGCACCTCATGGCCGCCGAGAACGGCGAGTTCCCGATCGGCGCGCTCAACGCTTGGGAGAAGCGCGTGCTCGAAGCCGAGATGGCGCGCTCCGACTTCCTGGCTTGGTACCGCAACCCTGGCCGCGCGTCGGACGACTCGTTGGCGATCGCTTACAAGGACGGCAAGGGCAACTGGCGGCGCATGTGCCCCGACTTCGTCTTCTTCTACGGCGACGAGCACGACGTGCGGGTGTCGATCGTCGACCCGCACGGCTTCCACCTTGGCGACGCGCTCTCGAAGCTCCGCGGCCTGACCGACTACGCCGAGCAGTACGGAGCCGAGTTCCACCGGATCGAGTCCGTCGCAGAGATTGGCGGCGGCACGGTCCGCGTCCTCGACCTCAAGGTCGCCGCGGTCCGCGAGGCGATCCGCGACGCGGCTGACGCCGAGGCGCTGTACCACAGCGATATCGCCAGCAACTACCTCTGACCCGCCACGGCGGCACCGCGAGCGGGTTAGCGAGCGGCCTTCGCCACGCGGGAGCCCGCATGGGGCGCCGGGCACCCCGCCGCGGGTGAGAAGATCGCCGATGGCTCCTGGCGCGCCGGCCGGTCCGTCCCTCTCGCCTCGCTTCGCTCGGCGTCGCTGACCACCCACCCTC
>JACDHQ010000678.1 GCA_013820975.1 Gemmatimonadaceae bacterium | reverse complement strand
CTGTTGCTGCGCGATGCGCCGTCCGCAGCCGACAGCGCGTGGGCGACCGCCGGCGGGACCCTCGTGACATGGTCGGCCGACAGTGCGAGCGATGGAACGCGCCGCACATCGACGCCCGATACCATCGGCGGCATCGTGGTGGATGGCCGTGCCGCCTTGTTCATGGCCGTGCGCACACATGCACCACCGGCTGGCCGTGTCATCGCCCGGTGGATCGACGGTGAACCGGCCGTAACCGAGCAGGCGCAGGGCGCCGGTTGCATTCGTGCCGTGTCCGTCATGGTCCCGGCGGCGGGAGACGTGACGCTGCGCCCGTCATTCCAGGATGCGTTGAGGGTGTTGATGCGCCCCTGCATGCGCTCGACCGCTGAGCCGATCGCCGACTCGACGCGCGCGCTCCTCGCTGGCAGCGGGCCACTTGCGCTTGCTGGTGTGCTCCGCGCCAGTTCGTCGCGGTCGGCCGCGACGCCATGGCTGCTCGCTGCCGCGCTGCTGCTGCTGCTCGTCGAACTGGTGGTCCGCCGGTCGAACGCGGCGGAGCCGTCCGGGATGGCATCGTGACGGCGCGCCAGCGCCTCGCCCGGACGCGCCGCGCCGTGGTGGGTGGCACCGTGCTCCGCGCGGGGCTCGTCGCGGCGGCGGTCGGCTTGACGCTGCTGGCCGGCGTCGCGGCGCTGGACCTCGTGCAGGGAGTGCCGCTGGATGCGCGCTCGGCGCTCCGCGGCACAGCGATCCTGGCTGCAGTGGTCGCCGGGGCGGCGGCACTGCTGCCGCTGCGGCGTGGCACGACGCTGCCGCGCGTCGCGCTGTGGGTCGAGGAGCGCAGGCCCGACCTGCGGTACGCACTCGTCACGCTCGCCGAGCGCGAGGGCGAAGGACAGGCGCGGGGGGAGCATCGTGAACTGCTCGAGCAGCACGTCGAGACGGTCAGGTGGGAGCCCCTCACCCGCAAGGCGCTCGCGCGGGCGATGCTGGTGCCTGGGCTCGTCGCCGCGGCGTCGGCTGCACTGCTGCTGGTGATGCCAGCGGCCACGCTGGCACGCATCGCGACACCGCAGCCGGGCGACGCGGCGATCCGGCGGGGGCTGCGCGACGAAGTCGTGAGCGCGATCGAGGTGCTCTCGGCGACGGTCACCCCGCCGGCATACACCGGAGCCGCACGCCAGGCGATCGACGAACCCTCGCTCGTCGCGGCGCTCGCCGGTAGCCGCCTCGAACTGCGGGGGCGCGGGAGCGCAGCGCGGGTGGCGGCGACGATCGATGGCCGGCGCCTTTCCGTGTATGGGTCGGATGGCCGGTGGAGCATCACGATGCCCGTCGCCGGGCGCCCCTTCGCGATCCTGCTGCGCGACTCGACAGCGGGAGCGGAGCGCATCGTCGCGGTCGAGCCGCGCGCGGACATGGCGCCGCGCGTCACGCTGGAGTCCCCAGTGCGCGACACCGTGCTTCGATCGCCCACCGGGCGGATCGCCCTGCAGGCCACCGTGCTCGATGACTTCGGCCTGGCGGCGCTGCGGTTCGAGTGGATCGTGAGCGCGGGCGAGGGCGAGAACTTCACCTTCCGGTCCGGCAGCGTCGCGTTTGCCGGCGGCAGTGCGCGGTCGCGCGCCATCACCGGCTCGCTATCGATCGACTCGCTGCAACTCACGCCGGGGAGCATGGTGCACATCCGCGCGGTGGCGCGCGACAACAACGCGGTGAGCGGACCGGGCGAAGGAGTGTCCGAGACGCGCATGCTGCGGATCGCGCGCGCGAGCGAGTACGACTCGCTGGCGATCGAGGCCGCCGCGCCTCCCGAGGCCGACAAGTCGGCACTCAGCCAGCGCATGCTGATCATGCAGACGGAGGCGCTCGAGAAGCGTCGCCCGCGCCTCGACCGGCGGACGCTCGTTCGCGAGGCGACGGCGATCGCGCTCGACCAGTCGCGGCTGCGCAAGCGCGTGGGTGAGCTCGTCTTCCAGCGGCTCACCGGCGAGGACTCGGGCGAGCACTCGCACGACGACCTCTCCCCCGAGGAGCTGATGGC
>JACDHQ010000677.1 GCA_013820975.1 Gemmatimonadaceae bacterium | reverse complement strand
AGATAGCCCCTTCGGGGCAGCTGTCCACGCACAGCCCGCACCGGGTGCACGCGTCTCCGTCCACCTCGGCCACGTCCACGCCGAGCGATATCGCACCTTCCGGACACGCCGGTATGCACTTGCGGCAGCGAGTGCAGTCGGAGTCCACATGCGCGATCACCGTGCAGTCGTAGCAGCGACTCGCCTCATCGAAGATCTGCTCGGATGATCGGAGCGACTGACTCGAGAACGGATCAGCGGGCGGCGGAGCATCAAGCGGCAGCTGGCGTGGTGATTCGAAGGCCGTAGAGCGCGGCTTGATCGGTGAGGCTTCGGGCATCTCCGCCTCCACCCATTCCATCGTCAGGCGGACGCCGAGCCGGCGGCGACTGAACGCCGCGTGCATCTGCCACGCGGCGCGTTTGCCGTCCGCCACGGCGTGCGCGATGGAGCGATGGCCGAACGCACACGCACCGCCGGCCCATACGTCCGGCACGGACGTCTGTAGAGTATCTGGATCCACTGCGATGAAGCCGTTCCCATCACGTTGCAGGTCGTCCCCCATGTGCGATACGTCCGGCATGCGCGGCGGCGCGGTGACGATCCGGTCGGCGACGAGCAGTCGCGTGCTGCGACCGGAGTCCCGAGTGATCTCGAGGCCGCGCGCCGAGCCGTCGGCGCGACGAACCACTCGCACCGGCGTCCAGCCATCGTGCAGCGTGACACCATCCTGGAGCGCTGCAGCGAGCAACAGCGAGGCGGCAGTGGACTCCTCGAGCGGGCCGGGAAGCACGAGGTCCACATGTGCTGTCGAGTCCACGAGCTGCCTGCCCTGGGCTAGTGCGACGCGAGCGGCGTCCACCGCGAGATCACCGTCGCCCAGGACCACCACGCGCGCGACCGGCGTCAGCTCGTGCTTGAGGAGCGACATGGCGTCGACCACGCCTTCCTGATGCGAATCACCCACCATGCGAAATCGCGGAGCAGGAGCACCCACCGCGAGAAACACCGCCGCGAAGCCGTTGTCCAGCAGCGCCCTCAGATCCTCCCTCGTGTCCACTCGCTGCCCTCCCCGATACGTCACGGCGCCCGTGAGGATTGCCTCGCACTCCGCACGCGCGGCGGCCACTGGGAAGCGAAACGTCGGAAGGCCGTGCGTGAGCAACCCGCCGGGCTCCGCCGCGGCATCGAACACCGTGGACGCGTAGCCGAGCAGCGAAAGGTCGTGCGCGCACGCGAGCCCGGCGGCGCCACCTCCGACGATGGCGACGCGCTGCTCACGAACCGTGGGTTGCCCGGCGATCTGTCGAGCGAGCCCCATCACCGACCGCCTGTCGTGTACACTCGTGCACGGCTCGGGTGAGCTCACGTCTGTTGGCGTGGAGTAACCGGCCGCGTAGGCCTCCAGGCCCGCTATCCCCACGGGCGCCCCGGAGCGCCGGCGCCGGCAGGCGGTCTCGCACGGAGCGTGGCAGCCATGTCCGCAACTGCTGGCGAACGGATTGACGGATCGAGCGACCCGGTACGCTCGCGAGTGGTCGCTGTCGCGAAGAGCGCGGACCACCGCCGGTACGTCCACGCCAAGCGGGCAGCCCGCGTGGGCACATGGCGCGAGCTCGCCAAGCTGGTTCGGGGCGAGCGGAAGGGGGTACGATCTTGCTTGCTGCGTCATTTACGGCCGGTTAGACTTGGGGTCTGCCGCACTGACTTTCCGGCAGCCAGGAGGTGGCCCGGTCGTTGCGACTTGCACGCTCGCGCCCGACCTCCAGGTCATCACATGCCAGACGGTCGAGCGCCTTCCGCGTTACGCATCCCGCTGTCCTCCGGCCCCGCTGTTTCCGGGCCCCGGTGACCGTGAGAGGTCACGGACGCGGCTACCGAATTCCAGGCTAATGGACAGCTACGAAGTTCTTTCAGAGAGGATTGCCCGCCGCGAGGTAGTCTGCGGTGTCGTTGGACTCGGCTATGTCGGCCTTCCGCTCGCCGTCGAGATGGGCCAGGCGGGGCTCCAGGTCATCGGCTTCGAGAAGTCGCGCGCGGTGGCGGACGAC
>JACDHQ010000676.1 GCA_013820975.1 Gemmatimonadaceae bacterium | reverse complement strand
GGCGCCGTGTGGTCGAGTTGTTCCCCCGACTTCGGGGCCACCGGGGTGCTCGACCGCTTCGGCCAGATCGAGCCGGCTGTGCTCATTGCCACTGATGGCTACCGCTTCAACGGACAGGCAATCGACACCTTCGAGCGTGTCGAGGAGATCACGGCCCGACTGCCGTCGCTCCGGCGCGTGGTGGTGGTTCCCGTGATGCGAACCGAGGAGACGCTGGCCGCGGATGTCGCCTTCCTCCCCCTCTTCGAGGCATGGGGTGACTGGGCCGACATGCAGGGGCCCGTGCCGCCGCTGCCCTTCGAGCGTCTCCCGTTCGGCCATCCCCTGGTCATCATGTACTCGTCGGGAACCACGGGCCTGCCAAAGGGGATGGTCCATGGGGCCGGCGGCACGCTGCTGCAGCACCTCAAGGAACTCGTCCTTCACACCGACCTGCGGCGCGACGACCGCATCATGTACTTCACCACCTGCGGGTGGATGATGTGGAACTGGGTCGTCTCGAGCCTTGCCGTCGGCGCGACGGTCGTGTGCTACGATGGCTCGCCCCTCCTGCGCCGGCGTCCCGGGGTATTGTGGGACCTCGTGCAGGCCGAGCGCCTCACGGTGCTGGGCACGAGTGCCAAGTGGATCGCGCTGACGGAAAAAGCGGGGATCCGTCCCCGCGAGACGCACGATCTTGGTGCGCTCCGTTGCATCCTGTCGACCGGGAGCCCCCTCGCGCCGGCCGGGTTCGACTACGTGTACCGCGACGTCAAGGCGGACGTACACCTCGCGAGCATCAGCGGCGGGACCGACATCATCTCGTGCTTCGCGCTCGGCGTGCCGACCGAGCCGGTCTACCGAGGGGAGCTCCAGGGACGCGGGCTGGGGATGGCCGTGGAAGTGTGGGAAGCGGACGGGACGCCAGTGGTCGGGAACGCTGGTGAGCTGGTCTGCACGCGCCCCTTCCCGAGCATGCCGGTCTCCTTCTGGAACGATCCCGATGGCGCGCGGTACCGGGCGGCGTACTTCGACCAGTTTCCGGGCGTGTGGCGGCACGGCGACTGGGCCGAGCTCACGCCGCGTGGCGGGATGATCATCCACGGCCGGAGCGACGCGACACTCAATCCGGCCGGCGTGCGCATCGGCACTGCCGAGATCTACCGGCAGGTGGAGCAGCTGCCCGAGGTGATGGAGAGCGTCGCCGTGGGACAGGCCACCGGCATCGGCGACGTGCGCGTGGTGCTGTTCGTGCGGCTGCGGGATGGGATCACCCTCGACAATCCGCTCCGTGACCGGATCCGCCATCGCATCCGCGAGTTCGCGAGCCCGCACCACGTGCCGAAGAAGGTCATTCAGGTGGCCGACATCCCGCGCACGATCAGCGGGAAGATCTCCGAGATCGCCGTGCGGGAGACGATTCACGGGCGCCCGGTGGCGAACACCGAGGCGCTCGCCAACCCGGACTCGCTCGCCCTCTATCGCGACCTCCCTGCGCTGCGCGAAGGGGCCTAGATTGAGGGACGACTGCCGTACCCAGACGCTCGGAGGAGACAGATGGCGACGATGACCACGCCGACGGCTGAGGCCGCCCAGGACGTGTTCCCGATCAACGGGACCGACTACATCGAGTTCTACGTCGCGAACGCGAAGCAGGCCGCGCACTACTACCGCGCCGCGTTCGGCTTTCAGCTCGTGGGCTACCGCGGTCCCGAGACGGGCGTGCGCGACCGGGCCAGCTACCTCCTGCAGCAGGACAAGATCCGGTTTGTGCTGACCACGGCGATCCGTCCCGACCTCAGCCCGACTGCGGCCGCGATCGCCGACCACGTCGCCCGCCACGGTGACGGCGTGCGCGACCTCGCCCTCTGGGTGGACGATGCGCGTGACGCATTCAGCAAGGCCGTCGAGCGCGGGGCCATCGCGGTGCACGAGCCGCGGGTCGAGCGCGACGAGCACGGCGAGGTCGTCGTCGCGGCGATTCGTACCTACGGCGAGACGATCCATTCGCTCGTCGAGCGCCGCAACTACACGGGGCTCTTCCTTCCCGGC
>JACDHQ010000675.1 GCA_013820975.1 Gemmatimonadaceae bacterium | reverse complement strand
GCTGACGGCAGTCCTCGCCAGCACGCCGCTGCTTGCCGCGATCCGCGCGCGATACGAGGCCGGCGCGGTCATCGCGGGGACATCCGCGGGCGCCGCCGTCATGAGCGACTCGATGCTGACCGGCAGCCAGTGGCGCCCGGGCGTCGACACGGTCGGCTACTACGGTGACGAATATCCGCGGGTCGCACGGGCGACGATCGAGCTCGTGCCCGGCTTCGCATTCCTCCCTGGCGCGCTGGTGGACCAGCACTTCATCCGCCGCGAGCGGCACAATCGGCTCCTCGCCGCGGTGCTCGAGCGGCCGTCGATGATCGGCGTCGGCATCGACGAGGGCACGGCACTCGAGGTCAGGAACGGCCTCTGGTGGGTGGTGGGTTCGAGTGCCGTCATGATCTACGACGCACGCGGTGCCCGCGTGACGCCGGCAGGCGCACCGCTGCTCGGCGCGGCCGAGGTCCGGTTCCACCTCGTGCCCGACGGCGGCCGGTTCGATCCGGTAACGGGGCGCGCCGAGCTGCCATGACCGACCCCGGCAACATCCCGGGGTGGGATGATGCCGACGCACGGCGCGAGTGGCTTCAGCTCCCGCCACTGCGCGGCGATCACGTCGCCGACGCCTGTGTCATCGGGCTCGGCGGCTCCGGACTCGCGGCCATCGGAGAGCTCGTGCGCCTGGGCAGGCGCGTCGTCGGCATCGACAGCGGGGCGATCGGCGGTGGCGCAGCGGGGCGGAATGGCGGCTTCCTGCTGGCCGGCACCGCCGGGTTCCATCACGACGTCGTGGACGTGATGGGACGCGAACGCGCCGTCGCGACATAT
The DNA here is from genome assembly GCA_013820975.1 of Gemmatimonadaceae bacterium. Taxonomy (GTDB): domain Bacteria; phylum Gemmatimonadota; class Gemmatimonadetes; order Gemmatimonadales; family Gemmatimonadaceae; genus JACDHQ01. Next base: position 1,216 of record JACDHQ010000675.1, on the reverse strand, counting down.
GCGCTCACCCTCGCCGAGATGGATCGGATGACGGTGGAGACGCCCGACCTCGTCCGGCGGCACGGATCGCTGCGCCTTGCCGCGACGCCCGACGAGGTGGACGATTGCCGCCGCCAGCTCGATGCGATGCAGCGCGACGGGCTCGCGGCGGCGTGGTACGACGGCGACGCGGGCCAGGGGTTGCGCATCCCCACCGACGGCGCGTTCCAGCCGCTCGCGCGCTGCCGACGGCTGGCCGGTGCGGCGGTGCGCGACGGGGCGGCGCTGTTCGAGGGAACCCGGGCCGTGGAGATCCGAGGCGGCTGCGTGACTACCCCGGAGGGGAGCATCACCTGCGATCGCGTGATCGTCGCCGTCGATGGCCGGCTCGCGCACATCCTGCCCGAGCTGGCATCACGCGTCCGCGTCGCGCGCCTGCAGATGCTGGCGACCGCACCGGCGCATCCGGTCCGGTGGCCGCAGCCGTGCTATTCGCGCTACGGGTACGACTACTGGCACCAGCTGCCCGACGGCCGCCTGCTGGTCGGCGGCTACCGGGACCATCACGTCCAGGATGAGTGGACCGACACGGACACACCGAGCGAGGCCATCCAGCACTTGCTCGAGCGCCACGTGCGCGAGCGGCTGCACGTCGATGCCCCGATCACGCACCGCTGGGCCGCATCCGTCGCGTACACCGACGACGAGCTTCCCGTGTTCGAGGAAGTGCGCGAGCACGTCTGGGCGATCGGCGCCTACTCGGGCACCGGGAACGTGGTTGGCGCGGTGTGCGGGCGAGCAGTGGCTCGCGCTGCAGTTGGCGAATCCACCCCGGCGCTCGAGCTGCTCGGGAGTGGGCGCCGGTAACCCCCGCCCTACCATTCCACGATCTCCGCGAGTGCGGCCTTCACCTTCGGATCGTCCAGCTTCGCCAGCGCGGCTAGCGACAAGGGTAGGAGGACTGCGGACCCGAGACTGGCATACCGGCCCCCAGAAGGCATGGAGGGCCCCGAGCTGTTACCTGTCGCCGCCCCGATCCCTCAGAAACGGGTACTTCCCCCGGATCGCCGCGACCGCAGCCGGATCGACGCTCACGACCGGCACCCCGCACGCCTCGTCGCCCTCCAGGCGATCCCCCCACGCATCGTAGGCCGCCGACCCGCCATCATACACGATGCCGCCGCCGGTGCCGGTGCGGTTGACGCCGATCACGGCGCACTGGTTTTCAATCGCCCGG
>JACDHQ010000674.1 GCA_013820975.1 Gemmatimonadaceae bacterium | reverse complement strand
GCGGTGAGGCCGAAGGCGAGGACGCTGACGGCGACAGCCAGGGTGCCGGCGGCGAACAGCCGGGGGTCACTGACCCCATCTTCCTGGCTGTGGCTGAGGTAGAAGACCGCGCTCACACCCATGGGTCCGAACCAGCCGACGAACGTCGCGTCACGCGGGCCCAAGCCCAGCGGACGGGCCAGCGCCAGGATCAGCGGAAGCCGCCTCAGCAGCACCTTCCGGCTCGCCAGCGCGAGCACGACGGCCAGCGTGCCGAAGGTGGCGTAGACCAGATGCAGCGCATCGGCGGGCATCGCCAACCTCCCGAAAGATGTCGCCGTGTCGGTCCGTCGGGGCGTCGCCGGCTGTCTCGCCGGCCAAGGGGCACGCTGTCCCAACAGCCCCTTTCGGCATGAACGGACCTATACTTCCCCACCGACGCACCCGCTGTCAGGAGGCCGTCATGCCCGACCCCCAGGCCGAGCTGCTCGAGCTGCGGACGCAGATCACCTTCCTGCAGGAAGAGGCCGCGCTGCTTCGCCGGCGTCTGGACGACTCGCCCTCACGGGTACGCGCGCTCGAGGAGCGACTGCTCGAGACGAAGTCGCAGCTGTCTGCGGCGGCCGGCCAGAACGGCAGGCTCGTGGACACCCTGCGCGAGGCGCGCGAGCAGATCGTCGTGCTCAAGCAGCAGGTGGAGAAGCTGGCCGCGCCGCCGTCGGGCTTCGGTGTGTTCCTGCAGGGCCGTGACGACGGGACCGCCGAGATCTTCGCGCAGGGGCGGAAGCTGCGGGTGAACGTCAGCCCGGACCTCGAGCTCGACACGCTGGTGCGCGGGCAAGAAGTCGTGCTTAACGAGGCGCTGAACGTCGTGGAGGCCGCCGGCTTCGAGATCACCGGTGAGGTGATGACCGTCAAGGAGCGGATGGACGGCGGCGAGCGGCTGCTGGTCATCGGCCACACCGACGAGGAGCAGGTGGTGCGCCTGGCCGAGCCGCTGCGCGACGCGCTGCTGCGCGCCGGCGACTCGGTGCTCGTCGACGCCCGCAGCGGTTGGGCGCTGGAGCGCCTGCAGCGGCCCGAGGTCGAGGAGCTCGTGCTCGAAGAGGTTCCCGACATCGACTACACCGACATCGGTGGCCTGGGACCGCAGATCGAGGCGATCCAGGACGCCGTCGAGCTGCCGTTCCTGCACGCCGACCTGTTCGTCGAGCACGAGCTGCGCCCGCCCAAGGGCATCCTGCTGTACGGGCCGCCCGGCTGCGGCAAGACGATGATCGCGAAAGCCGTCGCCAACAGCCTGGCCAAGCGGGTGGCCGAGAAGGAGGGGCGCGCCGACGCGCGCAGCTACTTCCTGAACATCAAGGGCCCGGAGCTGCTGAACAAGTACGTCGGCGAGACCGAACGGCAGATCCGCCTGATCTTCCAGCGCGCCAGGGAGAAGGTCGCCGAGGGCTTCCCGGTGATCGTGTTCTTCGATGAGATGGACTCGATCTTCCGAACGCGCGGTTCCGGCGTGTCATCCGACGTCGAGACCACGATCGTGCCGCAGCTGCTGTCGGAGATCGATGGCGTCGAGACGCTCAAGGACGTCATCGTCATCGGCGCGTCGAACCGCGAGGACATGATCGACCCCGCCATCCTGCGCCCCGGCAGGCTCGACGTGAAGATCAAGATCGAACGGCCCGACGAGTCCGCGGCGCGTGAGATCTTCGCGATCTACCTGCACGCCGGGCTGCCGCTGCACCCCGACCTTGTCAAGGAGTACGGCGGCGAGGAGCCGGCGGTGGACTACCTCATCGGCGAGACGTGCAAGCGCATGTACGCCGACGCCGCCGAGAACCGCTTCCTGGAGGTCACCTACGCCAACGGTGACAAGGAGACCTTGTACTTCAAGGACTTCAACTCCGGGGCCATGATCGAGAACGTCGTGGCCCGCGCGAAGAAGATGGCGATCAAGCGCTTCCTCGACGAGGGCCAGAAGGGCCTGCTTGCCGACGACCTGTTCCATGCCATCCGCGACGAGTTCAAGGAGAACGAGGACCTGCCCAACACCAC
>JACDHQ010000673.1 GCA_013820975.1 Gemmatimonadaceae bacterium | reverse complement strand
ACGTGACCGTGCGCGACCTGGTCGACGAGGTGGGGCGCGACGCAGTGCGCTACTTCTTCCTCATGCGAAAGGGCGACTCGCAGCTCAAGTTCGACCTCGACCTCGCCCGGTCGCAGTCGGATGAGAATCCCGTCTACTACATCCAGATGGCGCACGCGCGGGTGAGCGGCATCTTCCGCGTCGGCGAGATCGATCCGTCCGGCATCGACGGGACGCAGGCGGACTTCGCGGTGCTCGAGCTGCCGGAGGAACAGGAGCTGATGAAGGCGCTGCTGGACTTCCCGTCGCTGCTCACCGGGGCCGCCGAGTCGCACGAGCCGCATCGCGTCGCCAACTACCTGCATGACCTCGCTGGAAAGGTCCACACCTGGTATCACAAGGCGCACGTGCTGAACGAACCCGAGACGATCATGCAGGCCCGCCTCGTGCTCGCGCGCGCGTCGCAGGTGGTGCTCCGCAATGGACTGACCGTCCTCGGGCTCTCGGCCCCGGAGCGGATGTGATTCAACACAGCGATCAGCGATCAGCGATCAGCTAGCGGCTATCAGCTATCAGCTATCAGGGAAATGACTCTTCTCGTCGTAGGTTCCGTCGCCCTTGATTCCGTCGAGACGCCATTCGGCAAGGCCGAAAACGCCATCGGCGGTTCCGGCAACTTCTTCGCCGCGTCGGCGAGCCACTTCGCGCCGGTGCACCTCGTCGGCGTCGTCGGCAGCGACTATCCGATGGACAAGCTCGTGCCGCTGCAGGAGCGCGGGGTCGACCTGTCCGGTGTCGAGCAGGCGGAGGGCTCGTCCTTCCGCTGGCGTGGACGCTACACCCACGACCTCAACTCGGCCGAGACCCTCGAGACGCACCTCGGCGTGTTCTCGCACTTCCGGCCCAAGATTCCCGAGGCGTTCAGGAACGCCCCGTTCGTGTTCCTCGCCAACATCGACCCGCGGCTGCAGCTCGACGTCCTGCAGCAGGTCGAACGGCCACGGCTCGTCGCGTGCGACACGATGAACTTCTGGATCGAGAGCCGGCGTCCCGAGCTGCTCGAGCTGCTCAAGCACGTCGACCTGATCACGCTCAACGACGGCGAGGCGCGCCAGCTCTCCGACAAGTACAACCTGGTGCAGGCTGCGCGGTGGATCATGGAGCGCGGCCCCAGGCGGGTCATCATCAAGAAGGGCGAGCACGGGGCGTTCATGTTCAGCGAGCACGAGGTGTTCTTCGCGCCGGCGTATCCGCTCGAGGAGGTGTTCGATCCGACGGGCGCGGGCGACTCGTTCGCCGGCGGCTTCATGGGCTACCTGGCGAAGACGGGCGACATCTCCACGGCGAACCTGCGGCGCGCCGTCGTCTACGGGTGCGTCATGGGGTCGTTTGCCGTCGAGCGCTTCTCGGTCGAGCGGCTGCTCGAGATCGGCACCGCCGACATCCAGTCGCGGCTGCAGCAGTTCCGCGACCTCGTGAGCGTCGAGGAGGAGCTGGGCGCGTCATGACCGCGAAAGGCGGCGGCGAGGGGAGCGGCGCGCCGCTCGACTACCGGAGCGCCGGCGTCGACCTCGACGCGGCCGACGATGCCAAGGGGCGGATCAAGCGCCTCGTCGAGTCGACCTTCACGGCCGGCGCACGCGGCGCCTTCGGAGGATTCGGGGGCATGTTCCGGCTCCCGCCCGGGCTGCGCAATCCGCTGCTCGTCGCCAGCGCAGACGGCGTGGGGACCAAGGTCAAGGTCGCGATCGAGGCGGGCCGCCACGACACCGTCGGCCACGACCTCGTCAACCACTGCGTCAACGACATCCTCGTCCAGGGCGCGCTCCCGCTGTTCTTCCTCGACTATGTCGCCTTCGGTCAGCTCGACCCGGCCGTCGTCGAGGGGGTGGTCGCCGGCGTCGCCGCCGGGTGCCGCGAGAACGGCTGTGCCCTCATCGGCGGGGAGACCGCCGAGATGCCGAGCGTGTACACGCCGCCCGACTACGACCTTGCGGGGTTCATCGTCGGCGCCGTGGAGGAGGATGCGGTCCTCGGCGCCGACCGGGTGCGGGAGGG
>JACDHQ010000672.1 GCA_013820975.1 Gemmatimonadaceae bacterium | reverse complement strand
CCCCAGGCGCGCGCCGGCGGCGTCGAGGGCGTCCGAGATGCCGTCGGTGAACAGCAGCAGGACGTCGTGCGAGGCATCCCACGGGCGCTCGGCCGTCTGCAGCGTCTCGGCCATGCCGATCGGGGGATCCATCGCAGGCAGGCGGACGATCTCGCCTGCTTCGCTGACCACGAATGCGTGCGGATGGCCGGCGTTCGCATAGCGGAGCGTGCCGGCGCCCCGGTCGATGATCGCGTAGAACACCGACACGAACATCTCGGTCGTCTCGAGCTCGTCGCGCACGGAGTCCAGCAGCGCCGCCAGCATCTCGCCAGGGTCGCCGGTGGCGCGGGCGTGAATGGCGGCGGCGCTGATGGTCAGCGCCATGATCAGGGCTGCCTGATACCCGTGTCCGGAGACGTCGCCGATGACGACGCCGACGCGCGTGTCGTCGAGGCGCACGAGGTAGTAGAAGTCGCCGCCGACGCTCTCCGCGGGCACGACGCGCGCGGCGGCGGTCGCCACCGGTGCGACGACCGTGGCCGCCGGCAGCAGCTTGAGCTGCAGCTCGTTCGCGAGCTGCATCTCGCGCTGGAGCCGCTGCTGCTCGATGGATGCGCGAACCAGCCTGGCGTTCTGGATGGCGGTGCCGACCTGCGTGGCGATCGCGGCGACGAGCTTGAGGTCTCCGGCCGTGAACGCCGAGCGGCGCGCCGACAGGGTGACGACGCCGAGCCGCTCGCTCGAGCCGCGGGGGCCGGTCCACAGGATCGGCACGCTCAGCAGTTCGCCGCGGCGGTACAGCGCCTCGGACGGGCAGTCGGTGCCGGTGTCCAATGCGATCACCGGATGCAGCGTCGAGAACACGCGCGCCGCAACACTGCACCGGTCGCCGCCGGGGATCGGGGGCAGCGCCGCCCGGTCCACGCCGATGGCTGCGATCGGCTGCAGCACGTCGTGCTCGGGATCGTAGGTCAGGATCGTCGCTAGCCGCGCCCCGACGGTCTCGGACAGCTCGCTGAGGATCGTCGCCGCCGCTTCCTCGAGGGACACGGTGCGCCCGAGGATCTCGCTGATCGTGTAGAGGAGGTTGATCTCCTCGTAGCGCTCGGCGAGCTCGGTTGCCGCGTGCTCGACCTCGAGGGCGGACTGCAGGTGCTGCGACACCGTCGGGATGAGATATCCGAGGTACCGCTCGGCCGCCCCGGCCTCCTTGCCACGCGCGACCATGAGCCAGGCGCTCCGCGGACCGGGGACGGCCTTGACGAGTGCGGGCCCGGCGTCGGTGGTCCAGGCGAGCGGGGCGTCGTTCATCTGCGGCAGCCACGCCATCGGGGGCGGGGTGCCCGGGCGGGTTGCGGCCAGCACGCGCGGGCGCTCGGCATCGGGTTCCCCGATCCAGACGGCTGCATCGCAGCCGGTGGCGTCGCGGAATCCGACGAGCACCTCGCGCAGGTCGCTCACGTCGCCCCGCGACGCAGCGTGAGTCGCACGACGTTGCCGCCGTCGTCGAACTGCTCGACGTGGTGCATCAGGCTGCGCATCAGGAACAAGCCCCGGCCGTCCTCGCGCTCGAGGTTGTCCGGGTCCGACACGTCCACGGTGCATCGCTCGAGGTCGAATCCGCTCCCCTCGTCGCGCACCTCGAGCACGAGATGCGCGTTGGTGAGCGAGGCGCGAACCGTGACCTGCTTCTCGGGATCCTCGCCGTTGCCGCGGAGGATCGCATTGGCGAGCGCCTCGCTGAGCGCCACGGGCACGTTGAGCGTGCAGTGCTGCGCGTCGAAGCACATCGAGGCACACTGGTGCCGAACGATCTCGACGACGCGCTCGATGTAGCGGACGTCGCTCGGGATCTCCACCTGGAGCGAGACCCGCAGGGCATCCTCGGCGTCACCAGCGTCGGCGCCCGCAGAGGCGTTCCGGTCGGTCATGAAGGACCCATGACTACGGGAGGAGGGGCGGTGCCGGGATGCCGGCGACCGGTGACATCGTGCAGCTGGAAAGCGCGACGTGAGACGCGAACCCGCCTGCGGGCTCCGTCTCACGTCACCGCCGC